>JAQVLM010000207.1 GCA_028704125.1 Opitutales bacterium | reverse complement strand
AAAAACCTTTGAAGGTCGCTGAGGAGACGGGTGCTCACCTTCGACAAGTTATTGGCGATGGAAGCGATGTAGCGGTCCCTCTTTTCGGGGAAGGAGGTATCCGGATCGTCCAGAATCGCCTCCACTTCATTCCGGATTCTACCAGTAAAGCGGTTGAGCACCATCCGGATCAGTTGCTCCTTTCCCGGAATGATCTGATAGACCGTGCGTTTGCTCATCCCGATGGATGCGGCGATTTCGTCCATCGTGACCCGATGCACTCCTGCATTCAGAAACGTGTCTTCGGCCGCGTTGAGGAGGCGTTCCTCCGGGGTGATGCTGGCTTGCGGTTGATCCTTCATGGAAGAAAACTTAGAAAACTATTATGGGATGTCAAGTTTTCTTGCGAAATCGATTCATCCCTCTTGACGCATGGAAGGAGTCGGAGAAATTCCTGTTATGCTGAAGCGCCTGAAATACCTGATTGCCGAAGGATTCGTTGTGGTCTCGGTTTCCGCATTTGAGGCGCGGGATCCTGCCATGCGGGGGATGGCTCGACTGACTTACCGGGCTTGGGATTCGGAAGGCGGTTGGAAAACGGTAACCGAAACCTATGAGGTCTCCGCTGCGGAGGCGGAGGAGTGTTCGGTGGTTTTCTTCAATTACTTGGCCTGAAATGGGTCTTCGCCTCGCGTTGCCAGCCAGTCGTAAGTGTCGCGGAACGTTGCTTCAGCGCTTCTGAACGTAGCTCCCAGTTCGTTGCGCGCGCGGGTGTTGGAATAGAACCAGAAGTGATTGGCGTAGCGGTACTTGGTGCGGTTCTGTTTCGCCCATTGTCCGGGAAGGATTCCCATGATGGCGATGAGGCTCCGGAAGAAGGGAGTCGGGATGCATAGGATCGGTCGGGCGCGGCCCAGCACACGATGGGCGGTTTTTGCCATTTCGCGGATGCTGAGGTTTTCTCCTCCCAGAAAGTAGCTTTGACCCGGTGTGCCTTTTTCCAAAGCCAATACGATGGCTTCGGCGACATCGTCGACATGAACCACGGATGTTCCCCCCGGGCACACGATAGTGAACGGACCCTTGGCGAAGTCGATCAAGGTGGAGGCGGTCACATGGCTGTCGTCTCCGGGGCCGTAGGTCTCAGCCGGATGCACGACGATGGCTGGAATCCCGGCTGTCTTCCACGCCAGCAGGCAACAGTCGGAAGCCTGTCGTTTGAGTGCCGCGTAGCGGAATAGGGTCGGGTTGAGTTCGAATGGAGCGTCCTCGTCGGGAATCCGGTGAGGAGTTGAACTGCCGCCGAGGCAGGCCGCGCTGCCGACGTAGATGAGGCGGGGCGGGGTCGCCTGGTTGCGGATGGCTTCCAGGATGTTGAGGGTTCCTCCCAAGACAACGGGGTCGAGCTCGGGAGAGTCGAGGTCGGCCCAACTGGAGAGGGATGCCGCATGGATCACGGCATCGCATCCCCGGATCGCGTTCAGAATGGATGGGAGGTCCCGGACATCGCCTGTTGCGCGTTCCCACTGCAACCCATCGATCCGGTGGGTGCGGCTGTTTGGCCTGAGCAGGCATCGGACCGGGTACCCCCGCGAGACCAGGGCTGCCACCACGCGCGACCCGATGAACCCGTTGCCTCCTGTGATGAGCACCTTCATTGACGACGAGCCGAAGTCGGGCAGCAGGACATCACAAGGAATCCCCGAGCGTCGGGGTGCTTCGACAGGGCAGCTGGATCGCTTCGATGGATTCTGCGACCGCGTTTTCCCCAATGGTGACAATGCATCCCGAAAGTATCACCCGTTTACTCGCCACGGGAAACCGTCTTGGCATTCCGTCGAGCATCCGGCCCATTACCGCTTCAATCTCGCGACCGAGTACCGAGTGGTAGGGTCCGGTCATTCCGGCGTCGGTCATGTAGGCGGTGCCTCTTGGCAGGATGATGGCGTCCGCTGTCGGAATGTGGGTGTGGGTTCCCACAACGAGCGAAACGCGGCCATCCAGATAGTAACCCATGGCGACTTTTTCGGAGGTGGCTTCAGCGTGGATTTCCGCCAGGATTGCGTCGCACTGTCCCTTCAGGCTATCGATCATCCGGTCAGCGGCGAGAAATGGGTGCTCGGCCTCGATTTTCATGAAATGCCGCCCGAGAACCGTGAAGACCCCGAGGCGGAACCCGTCTTTTTCGATGATCAGGGATTTCCGGCCCGGGCATGCAGCGGGAAGATTCGCGGGCCTGCAGACAAAAGACAGGTCCTCGATCTCGTGCTCGAATCCCTTCTGGTCCCATACGTGGTCCCCGAGTGTGATCGCGTCCACGCCGTACCGACGGATGGCCTCGGCGATGGAGCGGTTGATCCCGGCGCCGCCCGCCGCATTCTCTCCGTTGGCCACCACCAGATCGATTTGCCTGGATCGAATGGTATTGGACAAGAGGCTTTGGAGGCACTGTCTTCCGGGCTGTCCCACGATGTCTCCGATGAACAATATGCGTTTACTCATGATAAAGGATATAGTGGCTTTGAAAGCCGAATACCAAAAACGGCTTGATTTCCGGGCATATCGCCTCTGAATAAAGCCTTTCGGCACAAAACCCTATTTATCATGAAAGCGAACGACAGAATCAACTCTCAAAATCCCGCATCCGAGTCCAAGCCCATGAAGGGAGCGGACGTAGTGGTAGAGGCATTGATCCGGGAGGGAGTGGATGTGATTTTCGCTTATCCCGGTGGTGCCTCGCTTGAACTGCATCAAGCCCTTGTCAAGCGATCCGACCGCATCCGGACCATTCTTCCGCGTTTTGAGCAGGGTGCCGGATTCATGGCCCACGGGTATTCGCGGGCATCGGGAAAGGCCGGGGTGTGCATGGTTACGAGTGGTCCCGGAGCCGCTAATCTGGTGACCTGTATCGCGGATGCGTTCATGGATAGTATTCCGCTGGTGGCGATCACAGGGCAGGTTTTTCAGGAATACATCGGGAAGGCCGCCTTTCAGGAGACGGATGTGCTCGATATGACGATGCCCGTAGTCAAGCACAGTTATCTGGTGCTCACAGCCGAGGATCTGCCGCGGGTAATCAAAGAAGCTTTCCACATTGCAACAACCGGACGGCCCGGGCCGGTTCTCGTGGATATCCCGAAGGATGTCCAACAGAAGGTATTTGTTCCGGATTTCTCGCAGGAAATGGACCTTCCGGGGTATCCTCCGTCTCCCAAGGCTTCGGATGAGGAGCTGATGAAGTTGATTCAACTGATCGAAAACTCCCATCAGCCGGTTTTCTACACCGGTGGTGGTATCATTTCCAGCGATGCAAGCGATGATCTCCGGAGCTTCATTCAGTTGACTGGAGTTCCTCAATCGTCGACTTTGATGGGGCTTGGCGCAGTGGATCCGGATGACGAATTGTGCTTGAACTGGTTTGGGATGCACGGTTCGGTTGCCGGGAACTGGGCTGTTTATGAAAGTGACCTGTTGATTTGTGCAGGCGCCCGTTTTGATGACCGGATCACCGGTGTGGTGAGCAAGTTCGCACCCGATGCGACGATTGTGCATATCGATTTGGATCGATCCGAGCACAACAAAAACAAGCGGGCGCATCTAACCATTCATTCGGATGTGAAATACGCCTTGTCCCGAGCGATTGAGCTCATAAAAGAAAAGGGATTTCGCAAACCTGATTTGAGTGCGTGGGTGAAGCGTCTTTGTGAGTGGAAGGAGCAGTATCCGTTCGCATACGAACCCAACCGGCATGTCTTGGCGCAGGAGGCGATTCAGGCACTGTACGAAGAAACAAAAGGCGATGCCATCATCACCACCGGAGTGGGACAGCACCAGATGTGGGCCGCTCAATTCTACCGCTACAAGAATCCAAGGACCTATATCAGTTCACTGGGCTTGGGAACCATGGGCTTCGGATACCCGGCTGCCCTTGGTGCAAAGGTCGCGTTTCCGGATCGGCAAGTCATCGACATCGATGGCGACGGTTCCTTCACCATGAACATTCAGGAGCTTGCCACCGCGAAGATGGAAAAGATTCCGGCCAAGTGCATGCTCATGAATAACCAGCACCTTGGCATGGTCATGCAGTGGGAGGATCGCTTCTACGATGGGGTGCGCGGGCAAACGATCCTGAGTGATCCCGCCAACATCGGCAGCCCGGACAACATTGGTGGGCTCTATCCTGATTTCGTGAAAATTGCCGAAGGATTTGGCGTGAAAGGCCGCAGGGTGATCCGGCGGGAGGATTTGCGCGAGGGCATTCGCGAGATGTTGGAACATGATGGTCCCTACCTGCTTGAAGTGATCGTTCCATACACCGAACACGTGATGCCCTTCATTCCGCAGAAGTGCTCGGCCAAGGAAATCATCATCAAGTAGGGATCGGGGAGGACCGGATGCGTCTCTTCTGTGGTTCCGATGCGTGGTTGATGACGCCGGCGTCGGTGAGGGCATTGGCTGCGACCGTTTTTTTCCAGAGTTTATGAAATCTGCAATGTTTCCGGGCGGGACTTCGTAGGGGAAGCCTGTGGTTTCAGAAATAAACGGGTTTGCTGCCGCGGACTGGATTTGGCATGGCGGCAGGGTGTTTGGATGGTGAATCAGGATCTGGAAGCGTGCTTTGTGCCCGAAAATCCTGGCTCGTATTAGCACTGGTAATGCATGAGGAAATGCCCATTCGCAATTGGGCGTCAATTGCCTTTTTTTGCTGGCGCTAGATCTACCGTGCGCCGGCCTGCCAAGCGACATAATCCCGTCAGGAAGTGGAAAAAAGTTGCTTCAGAGGATTTTCGAAAGACCCCATCAAACTGGGGTATTTGTTCCGGAATTTCTGATTTGAACATAAAGAGGGTTCTCACGCCCGTTTGACGCCGCATGCAGCGTCTGTACTCAAGCCGCAAGACCTGCAAGCTCATCGTGCTCGACAGCCTCTTGGATAACTACGCGGACGACGGCTTGTTTGACCTTGAAAACCCAGCCATCATAACCCTCGATCCAATCAATCGTCTCGGCACCGCCCCTGAGATCGTCCGCGCTTTTGGAGGAAAAGATGCCTACAAAAAAGCGGTGCAATGCCTCACAGAGCAGTTATATATTAGTGCCTGAGGATTGCCAAACATGTCTCATTCAAACGAAACCTACCTGAAAAGCCTCGTTCTCGAATTGGTCAAGCTCCCTGCAGAGACCGAATGGCTTGAATTCAAGCTGAACAAAGATGATCCCGAAATGATTGGGCAGCGGCTCTCCGCTCTCAGCAATGCTGCGGCACTTGAGCAAAAACCAACAGCCTATCTGCTGTGGGGTATTGATGACACGACCCATGAGATCAGAGGTACTACCTTTGATTATCGAGCCAAGAGAGTTGGCAATGAGGAACTTGAGAACTGGCTTCTTCATTTTCTTTCGCCCAAGATTCATTTTCGCTTCAACACAGTGTACATCGACGAAAGACCGGTTGTCGTCCTGGAAATTCCCAGAGCTGAGCAAACTCCGGTTCAGTTCAGATCCATCGAGTACATTCGAGTCGGGTCCTACACCAAACAACTCAAGGATCATTCGGACAGGGAACGTCAACTTTGGCGGATATTTGATCGTACCCCCTTTGAAAGGTTACCAGCCAAGCAGAACTTGGATGCGGGTGAGATTCTCCAGTTGTTGGACTATCCTTCGTATTTTGAGTTGATAGGTCTGGATCTTCCGTCAAATCGGGAAGGAATCATCGATCGCCTGAAAGATGAATCGTTCATCGTAAAAAACGACTCTGGAAATTGGGATATCTTGAACCTTGGAGCTATCCTGTTTGCGAAAAGTCTTTCTGCATTTGATGGCTTGAACCGGAAAGCCCTTCGCGTGATTCACTACAAAGGCAACTCTCGGATCAAAACCCTTCACGAACAGGTTGGAACAAAAGGATATGCCAGCGGGTTTGAGGGTTTGATCGACTACATTAATGCCCGCATTCCACACAACGAAGTGCTCGGGACTGCTTTGCGCAAGAATGTGCCCATGTTTCCGGAGATTGCCATAAGGGAGCTGGTGGCAAATGCGCTCATCCATCAGGACTTTTTTGAGAAAGGCACTGGCCCGATGATCGAAATATTTGCGGATCGATTGGAGATTACAAATCCGGGCGTTCCTCTTATTGATCCCGATAGATTCCTCGATTCACCTCCAAAATCCCGCAATGAAGCCCTTGCTGCAATCATGAGGCGTGTTGGGATTTGCGAAGAACGAGGTTCTGGGATCGACAAAGTCGTCCACGAGACC
>JAQVLM010000206.1 GCA_028704125.1 Opitutales bacterium | reverse complement strand
AGGTGATCCGCAGCGGCGGCAAGGTGGAGCTGCCGGAGTTATTGCGCCGCAGGGTCCGCTACTTCAGCGATGGGATGGCGATCGGTTCAAAGCTCTTCCTGAAAGGGATGTATGAGGATCACCGGGAATGCTTTCCCGAAAGCCGGAAAGCCCGTTTTGCCAGGATGAAAGGCGCCGACTGGGGTGGGCTCCAGGTCGTCCGTGACCTCAAGGTCCATCTTTTCGGGTGAATCGCAGGTCGGATCAAATCTCAACTGACTCTTTTTGGCATTTTGGCGGTTTCGATCACACCGATCATTCCATGTGACAGGGAGCCGTAGGGGCGGTATCGCGAATCCGATTGACCAAGGGGTAGCCCTTCCATTCGGCATGGGAAAATGTATGGCCACAAGCAGAGAAGCGTCAGCTGATGGAGCGGATGAGGGTGAGAACAGGGCCTTTGCGCTGGGGGAGCTCGCCCTCGTGGATGGATACGGAGTAGCGGTCGGGATCGAGGGATCGGGTCCATGCCAAGACCGCATCGGATTCGTCCTCGCCTCCTTCATGTCCTCTGTAGGCGAGCACGCTGATAACGCCTCCGGGCGCGAGTAAGGTCAAGCTTTGGCCCAGTGCCACAAGGGTGCTGTCTTTGCGGGTAATGATGGTTTTATCGCCGTGGGGTAGGTATCCGAGGTTGAAGAGGATGGCGCGGATTTGTCCATGTTCTGCCTGAGGAATCCGGTCGAGCATGTGCGCGTGGCTCTCTTGAAAAAAGGTAACCTGCTTGAGGAGTTTACGGGTTTTCAGGGCGAAGGTGGTGATGTCGATCGCGATGGACTGGATGTCGAAACCGTAGACTCTGCCAGTAGATCCGACTTTTTCGGCCAGGAATGAGGTGTCGGCGCCATTCCCAACCGTTGCATCGATTGCGGTATCCCCGGGGTTAAGGTGTTGGGATATTTCCTGATGGGCAATTTCTACGAGGCGCATGATGGGAATCGGTTTGTGGGGATGATCGGGACGGTGCTTTTTGAAGGCGGAAGGGACTTTTGCTTTGATGCCGGGCATAAGCCGGTCTTGCATGACTCAGGAAGCTTCCGGTATGGCGGGCTCCGGATCCGACCACCGGCCATGTTGCCGGATGAGGTCGATCAGATGGTCCACCGCATCGGTTTCGGGAATGCCGGTTTTGACGCAGGTCTTTCCGACGTAGAGATTCACTTTGCCGGGTGCACCTCCCACGTAGCCGAAATCGGCATCGGCCATTTCTCCGGGACCGTTGACGATGCAGCCCATGATGGCGATCGTCACGCCTTTGAGGTGTCCGGTTTTGGCCCGGATGCGTTGGGTGGTGGATTGCAGGTCAAAAAGGGTGCGTCCACAACTTGGGCATGCAACAAACTCGGTTTTGGAGATCCGGCTGCGTGCTCCCTGGAGGAGGGTGTAGATCCGGGGTAGTGTTTCCTTGAGTGGTTGGTCGCCTTCAATGCTGACGATGTTGCCGAAGCCATCGCAGAGCAGGGTGCCGGTCAGGATACTGTGGAGCAGAAGCGCGGACTCCTCCGGGTTTTCGTCGGAATCCCGATTCCGGATCCAGAGCGGAGGATGGCTTCCCTTTTTTGCAAACGCTTCGACCAGGAGGCGGTGGTATCCCACAGGAGTCAGATCGGATGGGATGGCTGCTGTTGTTATGAGAAAGGGTTGGGAATCGGTAATGGAGAGAATCGAGTCGACAGATGATTCATCGATCGGGCATCCGTTCCAGTCGATGGAGAGCGTGATTCCTTTAAGCGGTAGTCCGGCCAGCAGCTCAGGTCCCTTTTCAATCAAGCCTGACATGGGCAGGTTTACGATCCAGGACAGTTGGGAGCGCATCTCACCAGTGATACAATCCATCCAGGAGAGCCCATCGGGAATGCCGTCCAGAATAATCCCGTGAATCGCTCCGGCCAGCACCTCGGAAAGGCTGTTGAGCGCGGGTAGCGTTGCTGCATTTGTTCCCTCTACGACCAACCACTCGATAGGAGCATCCTTGTTGCGCATTTGGATGGAGGCGATGGATTGGCTGAGCGCTTTTGGATCGAGCGGGGATGGGGCTCTGACGGCGACCATGGGCGGATTGGCTGCGTCCAGAACGATTGCATCCGACAGGTGGATGCGTTCAACCAATCGACGCCCGGGATGGAAGGGATCAAAGCCCGCCTCAGTCCATGGAGTGGTTGCGGTGTTGCTGGACCATAGGCGTTGGGCCCAATTGGCGAGTTCACGAGCCACCGGTACTTCGCATTCGGGATCTTCGGTCAGTGAAACCCGCAGGGTGTCGCCGAGTCCATCTGCCAGAAGTGAACCCATGCCGACAAAGCTTTTGACTCGAGCGTCTTCGCCGTCTCCCGCTTCGGTTACGCCAAGGTGGAGCGGGTAATGCATGTTTTCCGATGCCATTCTGGCTGCTGCCAGTCGATAAGCGGCAATCATCACCTTCGGGTTGCTTGCCTTGAGGGACAGGACCAGATTCCGGTATCCGTGGGATTCCGCGATCCGGACGATTTCAAGCGCACTCTCGACCATGCCTTCCGGGGTGTCTCCAAATCGGTTCATGATCCTGTCGGAGAGTGAGCCGTGGTTGGTGCCGATGCGCAGGGCTCTTCCGAGTTCCTTGCAGCGGATGATCAGGGGACTGACTTCCTCGTAAAGCTTTTGCAGTGCTTCCTGATAGTCGGACTCGGAGTAGGTTTTTACCTTGAAGCGTTTGGTGTCGGTGTAGTTTCCAGGGTTGATTCTGACCTTTTCGACATGCTCGGCCGATTCAAGAGCGGCCTTTGGGAGAAAATGAATGTCGGCTACAAGGGGCTGATCGAAACCATCCGCGCTGAGTCTTTTCCGGATATCGGCCAATGCTCGGGCGGCTTTGAGTGTAGGGGCGGTGATCCGGATGATTTCGCAACCCGCTTCCGCCAGCCTGCGGGCCTGACTGACCGTGGCATCGACATCCTCCGTGGGTGTCGTCGTCATGGACTGGATGGCGATTGGATGCGTGGCGCCGATCCAAACCTTGCCGATTTGCACTTCAGTTGTATGGCGTCTGACAGGATACAGGCGGGACGCGCAGTAGCCGGTGGGAATATTCCGCGGATTCATGACAAGATAACGATTTCAGATGACCCTATCCAAAGCAGCGAGACAATCATCACCTGGCTGCGAACCATTTCCTCATTCAGCGGGAGTCGTTTCGCTAGCGGATGCTGGTTTTGTTGCTTCGGGTCCGGATAGAAACTGGGGCGTGATCGCAAGTTTACGGTAGCGTTCGTAATCGTTTTCCTCACGCACATCGCCGTGCCATCTGACACTGTCTTTGACGATGACGAAGAGGATCAGCCCGAAGAGCATGATCATGAAGGTAGCCTGAAGGCTGGCCACAATCCGCAGGGGTAATGGTTTTCTGCGGATTTTGCCGATGATGGCGAACAGGATATGTCCGCCGTCCAGAACCGGTATCGGCAGCAGATTGAGGATGCCCAGGTTCACGTTCATGAGGATCAGGAAGGCGAGGAGCAAGCGCACATCAACTTGGGTCAGGTCGCTCAGGACCCGGACAATGCCAACCGGGCCGCTGAGATGTCCCACGCTGATATTGGAACCCGGATGGAACAATGCCTTGAGAATGCGAAAGGTCAGCTCGATTTGTTTGACGAACTGGGTGTGCGGGGGGATGTGGGTGATGCTGATACCGTCCTGGATGGCGAACCCGACCATGGGCTGGGTCTGGGGCGGAATGGACTGGCCCTGGATGGACGAAAACAGCAGCGGAAGGGTTTGGGTGGATTCGTTCCGGCCAACGGTGATCTGGGCAACCGGTCCTTCGGAGCCCGAAAGCATCGAAGTGAGTTCGGAAAGCGAGTTTACGGTCTTGCCGTTGACGGCGATGATGCGGTCTTCCGGTTGAAAGGCGTGGAGGCTCTCGGCGTGGTCGCTATGAATCTGATGGAGGATGAGCGCCACCTCCGCATCCGGGCTGAGATCGGGGTGCTCTTGGCCGGTTGGCCACTCGGGACGAACCGAGAAGCGGGACTCGAGTTGATTGCGCAGGAGGGTGAACTCCAGCACCGGTCGGGTCAGTGCGATGGTTACAGGTTGAAGCGAAATCGTGCGGGAGCTTCCGTCGCGTTCGATCGTTAAATCGGTTGTTTTGTTTGGATGGGCGGTGAGCAGGTCCACAAAAGTCTGCAACCGGAACAATCGCGTGCCATCCGCTTCGATCAGTCGATCGCCCGGAAGGAGTCCGGCCTTCTCGGCGGGGGAGTCAGCTGACACGGAATGAATGACCAGGTTTTGTGCGGGTTGAATTCCAATCGTGCGAACCGGATCACGGGATGATACGTTGTAGTAGGTGAGGACAGGTTCAAGCGTCAGTTGAAGTGTCTCCCCATTGCGTTCGACTTCAAGTGAGAGACTGGGTTGACCATCGTCGGTTCTCCCCATTCCGGTCATGATCGCCTGCTGAATATCGCCGAAACCCGAAACCGCACTTCGATCGACTTTGAGGATACGATCACCCGGGCGAAGTCCCGCCAGATGAGCTGGTCCAGACACCGTTTTACCATCAATACTCAAGGTAGGGCTCACATATCCAACCTGGTTGGTCAGCATCTCCTCGGAGGTCGGTTGGCCGGTCCACCAGAGAAGACAGGCCAGCGCGAAGGCAAAGACAAAGTTGAAGAACGCGCCAGCCGCAGAGACAATCAACTTGTCCGCAAAACTGATCGGGGGCAACGCTTCGCTTTCATCGACCTGATCACTGGGGTTTCCGCCCTCCACCCGGCCCATTTCAGCGAGTTGGGGCAGTGCGACGTATCCACCGAGTGGCAGCCATGAAATCCGGTAGTCCACCCCGTCGCGGGTCCAGCCCATCATTTTGGGCCCCATTCCGATGGAGAAACGGGTGACTTTCAGCCCCCGCTTGCGGGCTGCGAGGAAATGCCCGAGTTCATGGATGAAAATCGAAAATCCCAACGCAAAAATGGCTACCAGCATGAATGGGAGGCTGGCGAGGGTGGACATTATACTGGCTAGAATCATGTATGGATGAATTGCTGACTGATGCGGCGTGCTGCGGTGTCGCTTTGAATAATATCTTCGATGGATTGTGGAGCGACCTGATCTGCGGACGCAAGCGTATGTGCGATTACTGCCGGGATCCGGTCGAAGGCAATCTTATAGTCAAAAAAGGCCGAAACCGCAACTTCATTGGCTGCGTTGTATACAGCCGGGGCGGTTCCTCCCGCTTTCAGTGCCTCGATCGCCAGATTGAGGCATGGGAATCGATGCGGATCCGGAGGCGAGAATTCCAGGTTGATACCGGCTGAAAAATCCAGAGGACGGTCGATTCCGGTGACGCGATCCGGGTAGAGCAGGCAATTCTGGATCGCGAAGCTCATGTTTGGCGGCGACATTTGAGCCAGAATCGATCCATCCACCCACTGCACCATGGAATGCACGATGCTCTGCGGATGGATCACCACTTCGATCTGGTCAGGTCGCAGGTCGAAAAGCCATCGGGCCTCGATCACTTCCAGTCCCTTGTTGGCCATTGTCGCGGAATCCAGAGAGATTTTCGGCCCCATATTCCATTTGGGATGCCGGATCGCCTCTTCCGGAGTGATCGTTGCGAGGGATTCGAGTGGCGTGTGTAAGTAAGGGCCGCCGGATGCGGTCAGGAGGATTTTCTGGACATGCCGGACGGGTTCACTGCGGATGCACTGGAAGATCGCGTTGTGTTCGCTGTCGGTCGGGAGCAGAAGGTTTTCGTGTTTCCGGATCAAGGGCAGGATGAATTCTCCGGCCATCACAAGGATTTCCTTGGATGCGAGTGCGATGGATTTGCCGCATCGGATGGCATGGATGCAGGGCATGAGGGCGGTGGTCCCCACCACGGCAATGAGCACCATGTCGGCGTTGGAGAGTGTCGCGAGTTCGATCAGCCCATCCATTCCGGTGTGGATTCTCGACCCTGCGGGAAAGCGGGAAGCAAGCGAACCCGGGGTCTCTGTTCCGGGATCAAAGACCGCGATGTCCCTGACCTTGAACTCATGCGCGATCGCGGCGAGGTTTTCCACCCGTGAGCGGCCCGCGATGGCCACTAGTTCAAGCCGGTCACTGTGGGCGCGGATGACGCGAAGGGCGTTGGTTCCGATGGATCCGGTTGCTCCCAGAATGACAATGCGGCGTTTAGGGTTCATCGGCATAACGCGGACATTTTTTATCGGG
>JAQVLM010000205.1 GCA_028704125.1 Opitutales bacterium | reverse complement strand
CCCGACCCGAAGCCCTCAGTCCAAGAGGCCCGGACGTGGAAGTGATCACCGCTGAGAAAACGCTCGGAGAATCGGTCACTGCCTGGATCTCGCAATGCCTGGAGTCCAAACGCTACACCCCCGCAGACATTATCATCATCGGGCCCTCGTCCAGCCATGTTACGCTCAAAATCCACGCCAAAATCCACGACGCCGACGTGGTGCTCTATCCCAAGCGCGCGCACAACCAGCTCGCCTATGTCTCCGCAGGCGCCTGCAAAGGAATCGAAAGCCAAGTCGTCGTCGTAGCCGGCTTCAAACCATTCAATGAACTCACCCCAGGCGAGCAGCACTCCTTCTGCCTCGCCGCCTCCCGTGCCCGTGTCCGCCTCGTCATCATCCATCCCCCCGAACCCGCCAGTAACCCCTCCGACCCCTTCTAAGCGGGAACATCCCTCTTCCGGAGTGGGTGGCTTCAGCCATCCTCTATTCCCCTACCCCCCAGTCGTTCAACCGCATGGCGGATGAGCGGGGACGCTCATCCCTACCCACAACAGACATCCCATGGTAGCGGGAGCATCACTGCCCGCGCCCTTTTGTTCCCGTAGCAGCCCAATAGCAATGAAGCCAAACCACGAACGGAACGAAAAGGAAGGCGTCATTCAGCCACACAGATCACAAGAAACACAAAAAACGGAGATCATATCACCACAAGGTGTCCCCATGGTGCTTCGTGGTAAAAACTCCTTCTGACATCGCTCGCCTTGCTCGCTGGAAGCCCTTCGGGCCACATACGTTTTGCTGGCGCAAAACAACAGATTTTCCTCATCCAGTATGTTGCCGAAGCGAAGCTGAGGCGTATGTGCCCAGAGCCACAGGCGAAGGGCATAAGCCCGTCAGGGCGATGTTAAGAATACTCTTTCGAGGTTAAGCTCTCCCTCTTCCCTTGGCGTCTTGGCGTCTTTGCGTGAGATCCTCTTCTTCTTTCCCATAGTAGCGGGAGCATCCCTGCTCTCCACCCAGGCCCAACCGCATGCGGATGAGCGGGGACGCTCATCCCTACCTTTCGTGCCTTCCGTGTCTTTCGTGGTTATAATTCCCCCCTTCTCTCCCTCTTCGTGCGCTTCGTGGTTAAGCCCCCTTCTCCCTCTTCCCTTGGCGTCTTGGCGTCTTTGCGTGAGATCCTCTTCTTCTTTCCAATAATACCGGGAGCATCCCCGCTCGCGGCCACCTCCCCGTCTTTGAATTGGCGAGCAAGGATACTCCCCCTACTATGAACCATCCCACTTGATGGCGTATTTCAGCCCTCCAACAAGCCCATCCGTCCGCGGATAAGAAGACGACGGCTGAAGCCGCCGACTCCGGGGCCTCACCCCTTTTTCGTGCTTTCAATCCCACCCAAGCCCAAACGTCCACGGATGAGCGGGGACGCTCATCCCTACCCACAACAGCCATTTTTCCGAACCCGGTAGGGCGAATTGTCCTCAATGAGCCGCTCTTCTTTCGTGCCTTTCGTGTATTTCGTGGTCAATCCCACTTCACCCTTCATAATTCATCCTTCTCACTTCCCCATCCCTCTGTGCTCTTTGTGCGCTCTGTGGTTAAACCCTCTTCTTCTTCAATCCAAGCCCCAAGACGGAACGCTCACGCATCCCGCTACGGAAAGACCTCCCTATCCCTCTTCCCTTGGCGTCTTTGCGGCTTTGCGTGAGAACCTCTTCTTCATCCCAATAATACCGGGAGCATCCCCGCTCGCGGCCACCTCCCCGTCTTTGAATTGGCGAGCAAGGATACTCCCCCTACTATGATTCACATCCAATGAACCCTCTTCAGGAGTGGGTGGCTTCAGCCATCCTCTATTCCCCAACTCCACCCAGGCCCAACCGCTTGCGGATGAGCGGGGACGCTCATCCCTACCCGCAACAGCCAATTTCACGCACCGGATCTCCTACCCAACGTCCCAAGCATTCGCCCGCCCATGCCTGGAATCCCCGCAGCAGGTAGGGCGAATTGTCCTCAATGAGCCGCTCTTCTTTCGTGCCTTTCGTGTATTTCGTGGTCAATCCCACTTCACCCTTCATAATTCATCCTTCTCACTTCCCCATCCCTCTGTGCTCTTTGGGTCTTGGGGTCTTTGCGTGAGAAATCCTCTTCTTATTCAATCCTGCCAATCCTGTCGAAAAACATGAACTCCGTTCACCACAAAGCATTGGCTCCCCAACTCCATCCAGGGGGTTATCGCTGCATGTGACATGCAGACGATTCAGGGTCCGGATCAGCCTTCGGAATCAAAGCGCCACCAATCGATGGCAAACAATGCGCTGTTTTCACCTTTGAAAACAAGATAGAGATCGTGAATCCCCTCCACGCCACGCACCGGGCAAGAATGTAAACCCCATTCCCCTGCGGTTCCTGTGCTCTTGATTTCGCACACGCCGAGGAGCTCGCCGTCCCTGCCATCAATCCGGATTTCAATGGAACCACCGGTCCGCTCCGTGGCGGATGCCTGGACCTCAAATCGCCGGGCTCCTTGCGCGAACGCGACATTCCGCAGCTGGATGTAGTCTCCATCGTCGAGATCGGTGACATAGACCCCAGGCCTCCCATCCGGAGCCAACTTGACCCCTTCCGACCATGCCATGGTCTCAGCCTCCACACGGGAGTATGGACTCATAGATCCAATTGCTTCCCGTATACCATCCGCCGTTGGAATAAGCGGCACAACCGAACCGTCGGGATTGAAGCTCAACTCCTCGACACAAACCGATCGGTTGAAGCCACCGCCACCGGGCAGCGTTTCGTTGTGATAGAAGAACAATGTGCGGCCTTCGAAGTCGACAACTCCGGAATGGTTGGTGAACGAAAGCCCGGGATGCCTGCCCATCACAACCCCGCCATAGCTCCAGGGTCCGGTTGCGGTCGGGCCGGTGGAATAGGCGATCACTTCCGGAATTCCCCCGGCAGCAAAAAACAGATAATACTGGCCATTCCCTTTCCACAACCAAGGTCCCTCCTCGTAGTTGGTGGTGTATTTCTCGCTCTTTTCGGCACGCTCCCCGAATGCTTCGGAGGTCATCCCGACATAGACAATGCCCTGATCCCCGACGCTCGTATCATAGGAAATCATGTCATCGTTGAGCCTCACATACATCAATTTCGGGTTGCCCCAGTACAGGTAAGCCTGCCCGTCATCATCGATCAGAACAGTGGGATCGATATCATCCCAGATGTTTGCACTCTGGATGAAACGCCGGCCCAGTGGATCTTTAAACGGGCCGAAAGGCGAGTCCGCAACAAGGACACCAATGCCCTCCCCGTGAATGGGAACATAAAGGTAGAATTTCCCGTTCCTTTCGATGCAATGAGGCGCCCACGCTCCGTTGTCCCGATCCATCCATTTGAGGTCACCGAGGGAAGCCACCACCCCGTGAGCCGTCCAATTCACCAGATCCTTCGTGGAGAAGAGATGCCAATCGTGCATCGTGAAAAAGTTGGAATCGGTGTGCTCATCGTGGGACGAGTAGACGTAGAGCGTGCCATCGTGGACCAAAGGGGCCGGATCAGCCGTGTAGAGTGTCTGCACAATCGGGTTTTGCGCATGCATAGAGTGGTAACCCCCCAAGCACGCCCACAGCACCACCAAACCAACCGCCACCGGATTTTTCATACTGTTATTTTCTCCAATCCACGCATATGTGACAAAGGCCTCCGCAAGTCCTATTCCTGCGACAGCGGAAGCACAAAGATCGCCGCACTGAGCCCGGGCACATTGAGTCCGTCGGATAGCGAAAGCCCATCGGTATGGACGATGTCCACAGCCCGTTCCTTTCCGGGGAGGTTATGCGCGAGTTCATCTACTCCGCCGAAATGCCAGCGGCTGGCATCCCCCGCAACACGGAACGCGCCCAGATCAGGATGGATCCGGACTTCCGAATCGCCCGGGTTGATCACCGCGATGGTGAGGGCATCGTTCTCCGCCGTGAGGGCCGCCGAAACATCCACTGAGCCAAAGTCACCCTTCACCGCAACCGGACGGGTACCGAAATGGCGGCGATACATGGTCAGAGCCAAGCCGGTGGTCTCCATCTCTGCGGCAATCCGGGTGGTCTTGATCGCCCCGATGACGTTCACAGTCTGGGCGTAAAGGGCCATTTCAATCAGGTCGGTGTGCCGGAAGAACTCATGCAAGCCAGCCGCTACCCCGAGCCCATCCGCGAGATCATAAATGCAGCCCAATTCGCCATAGCGATAATCCCTGTGCCAGTAATTCCACTCGGTCATCGCAATCGGAATAGTCCGCCCGCCCAGATGATCCAGGCGCGGCTGAAGCGCACGGTGCCCATCGACTTTGCCCCGAATGGCATTGCGCATACTCTCAAGGTGCTCAGGAACCGAGACCCTTCCGGTTTCCGACCAAGGCGTGCGTCCCACATAAAAATGTTCCGAAATGAAATCCATGTGTTCCGAACAGTTCCTCAGCATACCCTCGGTCCATGGCATTCCGCTCTTGGACTGAACCGGATCGGTTTCATGGTTCACCCTTTCCAGGTCGCCGGAGGCGATCAGAACCAGCCCGGAATCCACGCTGCGCATGGCATCCGCCACTTCATTGTGCTTCAACACATAGTGATGAAGCTGCATGTGGCCCAACTGCCAGTTACCCCACATTTCATTGCCCACACACCAATACTTCACGCCGTATGGTTCCTGCGAACCATTCGCCGCACGCCATCCCCCGCCAATCGTGGAAGCAGCATCCCCATTGGTGTATTCGACCCATTGCCCGGCGGAATAGGCATCCCCAAAACCCGTATTGGCCGCAATCATCGGTTCCGCTCCGATCAAGCGGCAGAAAGCAATGAACTCATCGGTTCCAAAATCATTGTGCTCCACCCCGGTCCATGCGGGATTGCGACGTGGAGGACGGCGATCCCGATCCCCGATGCCGTCGCGCCAATTGTAGCCACTGACAAAGTTGCCGCCCGGCCAGCGGTACACCGGAGCATCCAACTGCCGCAGCAATTCGATCGTATCCCGGCGCATCCCGTTGATGTTGTCTCCAGGCATGAGCGAAACTGTTCCCAACAACATCTCCCCCTCGATCACCTTGATTTCCAGCGACGCCCCCATCTGAATGGTTTTTCCGGAAACAAACTCGAAGGAGGCTTTCGTATAGTCCGGACCCTCCACCCGGATCCGCTTCGAGACAGCAGGTGCATCTGGTTCATCACCCATCACAAGACGGACCTCCACCTCGGCAGGGCCAGTCACCGCCTTTGCCCAAAGGTAACCGGGGTAATTCATGCCCTCGCGAACCCCCAAATCGTTTTGGCGAATGCCTGTACCCGCCAAAATCTTTGGAGTATGCTGCCCCACAAAGCGGTCCTGCGTGACCATCTCCAGACCGCTCACCTCCCCGACAATCTCCCAGGGGGACGCCGATACCACCGGGAACTCCGTGGCATCGATCACTCCCGGAAAATCCGGATCCGACAGAACCTGATTCCCGTAGGGATTGTAGTCAGGGGTCACCGGAAAACAGAATTTCCTGTCCTCAAGCATCTCAGCCCAGATGCCCCCGTAGATGCAGCGGCCCATGTGCTCGACAAACTGGCCATAGATGAATGGATGGATCGGACGCGCATCGGAAGGTTCCAAACGAACCTCCAAACCGGTCGCTGGCGCCCCTGCAAACGAGGACCAAATGGCACTGATACCAAGGGTTAAGATGAGAAACAGTTTTTTCATAAATGGGAATCGGGGTGAAAAATGACTCAGATTTACACCCTCTATCATCCAAGGCAGAAAGCAACTGCGTCAAGCATGACCGGAAACCCAACCAAAACAGCCCTATGTTAATGGCGAATAACCACTTACACACCCCATACCCCCAAACCGGCTTGACTGTAAAGCCATTATGTTCATGCACAGGCTTCGTCCATCGCTGGGTGTTCTGCCGACATCGACGACTTCGGCCGGCCGCGCCGCCTCTTTTTCAAAACCCCATGCGTGCCATCCCTTCCCCATGCCCTCTTCCGGAGGGTATGGCTTCAGCCATCCTCTTCTGCCCCATGCGCCAGCACCCCCCAGACCCACGCGGATGAGCGGGGACGCCCATCCCTACCCGCAACAGACATCCCCGCCCGCGTCCTTCTTGCCGCAGCCAAATATGGAAAACAGATCAACCACGAAAACAAAAGGATTCATTCAGCCACACAGATCACAAAAACCACAAAGAAAACGGGTATCTTATCCCCTCTGTGCGCTCTT
>JAQVLM010000204.1 GCA_028704125.1 Opitutales bacterium | reverse complement strand
CCGGCGGCTGCCGTCAGGAATACGGCCAAAAGCGCGAACAAGATAAAGCATCCGGGGTATCGTCTTCGTTCGATGGTTGCGTCATAGGTGATTTGTCTCGGCATATCAGGTGCGATGCTCTCGCAGTGAACGGCAGCATCCGTGTGTATTGCATACGCCGGGAATTGCCCGGTCCATGCAGGTTCGAAGAAGAATTTTCGCCACAGAGGACAAGAAGGGAGGGAGAGGGAAGTGAGAAGGATGAATTATGAAGGATGAAGAGGGTAAGAAAGAGTTTTAACCACGGAGATCACAAAGAGCACAAAAGGGAAGGGGGAATGGAATTGTAACCACGAAATACACGGAAGGCACGAAAGGGGGGAGGCCCCGGAGTCGGCGGCTTCAGCCGTCGACTTCTTATCCGCAAGCGGTTGGGCTTGGGTGGTGTTGGGCAAGCCGCTAATACGTGGGGAAGAAGAGGTTCTCACGCAAAGACACCAAGGGAAGAGGGAGAGAAGTGAGAAGGATGAATTATGAAGGATGAAGAGGGAAGTGGGAGTGAAGCTCTTACCGTAGCGGGACGCGTGAGCGTTCCGTCTGGGGGCTTGGGAAGAGGAAGAAGATGTTTTAACCACGAAAGGCACGGAATTCACGAAAGAGTAGAGCGGCTCATTGATGACAATTCGCCCTACCTGATTCGGGGGATTCCGGGCGTGGGCGGGCGAATGCTCACCATTTCGGGAAGAGGAGAAAAGGCCGCGGGCGGGGATGCTCCCGCTACCATGGATTGCCTGTTGTGGGTAGGGATGAGCGTCCCCGCTCATCCGCAAGCGGTTGGGCTTGGGTGGTGTTGGGCAAGCCGCTAATACGTGGGGAAGAAGAGGTTCTCACGCAGAGACGCAAAGCCGCCAAGGGAAGAGGGAGAGAAGTGAGAAGGATGAAGAGGGAAGTGGGAGTGAAGCTCTTACCGTAGCGGGACGCGTGAGCGTTCCGTCTGGGGGCTTGGGAAGAGGAAGAAGATGTTTTAACCACAGAGCGCACAAAGAGCACAAAGGGGTAAGATTGGCAGCCGATCATACCCTTTCTGCTTTGTGGTTCTTGTGATCTGTGTGGCTGAATCTATACCTGTCTTTCGTTTTCGTGCCGTTCGTGGTTGCTTTTCTCTCATATTGGCCCGCGGCAAAACGCCTGCGGGCAGGGGGGCTCACTCTACTCTAGGATGCTTTTGCATCGTGAGGGTATGGGTATACTTTGGCGGACTTGGCTTCGCCGGAATAGTCGCCCCATCCCGCTATGGTATGGATGGGGGGCGTGTGTTGCAGGCGAAGGGTGGTTGGGTCGGGCTCGTCTTTCCATTGGAGGTGGTCCGTGACCCAATAACCGGGATCTTTCATGACTGGGGCGAATTCGCCGGCCCGGGTGTTCATGCATTGGTAGGCGCCGCCTTTGCAACAGCCATCGCAGACTCCGCAGATGTAGTCAAACTGCAGTCCATCCTTCGCGAAGATCTGGTCCTTCAGGAACCATGTCTCGCCTGGAGAGAAGATCATGGGGAATTCCGCCACACCAAACATGCCGACATCGATGTTGAACTCGCAGTAGTAAAACTGATGATCGGGGTCGATCATGGGGCCGTGGCCATGTGCGCTCTTGGGGTGAGTCTGCGTCTGTGCCTCGATGGCGGCCTCCAGTTCCGGTTCGCTGAAGTAGCGCAGGGGAATGATATCTTCGAGCGTGATCTCCACATCCCCTTTTTTGTAGTGAAAATGCTGGTTTTTGCGTTCAAGGACCTCCGCCTCGATGCCTTCGCAGATTTCCTTGAGGCGGCGGGATTCCATGTAGTCCGAGTAGAAGAAGAGGTCGACGGCGGGGAGCCCGTTTTTCTGGCAGGCATCGGGCTGGAAGCTCAGCGGGGCCTGGAGATCCAGTCCGCTGGCGGGATACCAGAAGAGGGTTTTGACTTTGTCGAGCAGGACGAGTCGGGAGTATTTCCAGTTTTTGGCCTGTTCAGGGTTCACGGGGGAGAGTTTGTTAAGGAACGTGGAGATCATACTGCGGTGTATCCGTTGTTGTTTTGGCGATGGACGGGTTCCATCGTCTTATAACAACAATACGATGAACCGCGGCGTGTTATGCAGCGACTATCAGGATTGTTGGAAATATCGCCTGAAGGTATCCTCGCACACAGTTGAGATGGGAGGGGACTTTTTAACTTCAGAGCGCACGAAGGACATTAGAGAGGGAGAGAAGTGAGAAGGATGAAGTGGGAAGAGGGAAGTGGGAGTGAAGAGGGATTAACCACAGAGATCAGGGATGCTCCCGCTACTATGGGAAAGAAGAAGAGGATCTCACGCAGAGACGCAAAGCCGCCAAGGGGGGAGGGAGAGAAGTGAGAAGGATGAAGTATGAATTATGAAGTGGGAGTGAAGAGGCTTTAACCACGAAGGTCACGAAGAGCACGAAGGGAAGGGGGAATGGAATTGTAACCACGAAATACACGGAATTGAAGAGTATTCTTAACATCGCCCTGACGGGCTCACGCCTCAGCTTCGCTTCGGCAATATACTCGATGAGGAAAATCTGTTGTTTTGCGGGAGCAAAACGTATGTGGCCCGAAGGGCTTATAGCGAGCAAGGCGAGCGATGTCAGAAAGAGTTTTTACCACGAAGCACCATGGGAACGCCTTGTGGTGATAACAGACCCGTTTTTTGTGTTTCTTGTGATCTGTGTGGCTAAATCTATACCTGTCTTTCTTTTCCGTGCCGTTCGTGGTTCCGGATTTTTGTATTGGGCTACTTGGGGAAGTAGCGTCCGCGGGTGGGGATGCGCGGGCTACTATGGGGACTTAGGAGCCGGGATTAGATTGTGCCCCAGGGATCGGGCTCGAATGGTTCAGGGAACGGGTTGAGGGCTTCGACTTCCTGGATGCGTTGATTGAGGAGGGAGATCGCGGGAAATATTTCGTTTTCGGGGATGCGGGCTTTTTCGAGTTCACGCTTTTGGAGTTTCATGAGCAAATCCGCACTGATGGACTCGAAGACCCGCAGTCCTTGCTCGGAGAAGGAGATCGATTCGGGATCAATTGTGACATCGAGCTTACTCGCAAGCCGGTTGATGCCGCAGCGTTCCAGCATGTCGGTGATTTCTTCTGTGTTTCTCGGGTAGTCGATGATGAGGACTTCGTTGTGGAAGCGGGCGATGAGTTCCCTCGGGATGAAATCCTGTTCTCGTATCAGTTTCTGCTTCTCTTCAAGTGAGGACAGTGGCGGGGTGGGTCCGGGGATCGGAGCAAATCCCAGGGTGGGCTTGGTGGATTGCATTTGGCTATTGTCGAAGAGGTCCTGCCATGTTCCGCTGCCGACGATCCATAGCCGGTTGCCGACTCCTTTTTCTTTGCGCGCGATCTGTTCATCGGGCCGGCGTAGGACGTAAGGGTCTTCGAGCTTGAACTGCCGGTCCATCATCGTCCAAATGTCGTTGGCGACGCAGTTGCTCCATGGGCTGTCAAACATCTTCCGGAATTTGTCGAGCTCGTCGAGGTGCAGGATGACGTGTTCATATTTGATCAAGGCATCCTTGATTTTATCCATTGTGGGAGTTCCAGTACGGGCTCCGTAGGGAAGCCAATCGCCAAAGCAGATCCGCATGAAGTGGGCGTTGATTTCGTTCGCGAGGGTTCTCACCAGGAAGCTTTTCCCGGCGCCGGTCGGCCCGGCGACCAAGGGAAACAGGCGGGGCTGGGTGGGGAGATCGGAAAAATCGCCTGTGAAGTAGAGACAGGCGAGTTCAGATAGTTTCTTGTAGACGTGTTGTTGTGTCAGGCTGAGTGAACTTGGAGCGCTCATAGTTGGTTGGGTCGATGCGTTCGGGCATGTGTGCGTGCTTGTCCGTTTACTCCGGTGCGGGACGAGTCCAATGGGTTCGTTCATCCGCATCTGATTTCAATACGCATGCGTTGTGGGGGATTATGCGGAGATTTGCATCGAAATCCCTGTCGAGCTTGTATTCTGTTGGCCGGAAACTTCCTTCCATGACCATTCAGGATGACCTCAGTCGTCTGCTTCCAAACAATTGGAGACCTTCTATCCAGGTTTGATTACAAAACGTCACGGTTTATATATCCTCGCCATGTCAAGTCGGTCCCATCCCGGACGGATACAGAGCTCCACCAATGGGTCATTGAGCTTGTCCAGTTTCCTGTGTCGTTTCGACTCATCGAAAAATGACAATTGACACTACATGGTATTCCTCTACTATATGCGATTATCCTGTTGCGGTGCAATAACTTAATATATCAAACTACCCCTATGAGAACAGATGCTGAAATTAAGGAACTATTCGCCAGGTATACTGACGCCAATGTTACGAAGCGCGGAGATGGCGTTTGGGTGGTTCATGGTGATATGAATTTTTCAAGAAAAGGTTTAAATGAGCTTCCATTTAAAGGAATAGATTACGAGGTGATGGGTTTTTTTAGATGTGATGATAATCAACTTATTACCTTGAACGGAGGGCCGCGAATGGTTGAGGGTGAGTTTTGGTGTTTCAGTAATCTACTTACGACACTGGAAGGAGCTCCAAAAGTGGTGACAGGTTGCTATGATTGTCGCCATAACCAACTCACGACCTTGGAAGGATCACCGCGAGGGGTTGTGGGTCATTTTAGGTGTAGCGATAATCAAATCACGAGCTTGGAAGGATCACCACAAGTGGTAAGGGGGCACTTTGAATGTTGCAATAACCGACTCACGCGCTTAGAAGGAGCACCGCGCGAGGTGTCCGGGAATTTTTGGTGTGAAAATAATAACCTCACTGCCTTAAACGAAGCTCCGCAAGTGGTTGGGGGGAATTTTCATGTCTCGAATTGGGACGGCAATACAATTCATTCGAACCCGCTTTTATCGCTTCAAGGTTGTCCAAACCAGATAGGTGGAGACCTGCATATCTGTAATTGCTATCTAACTGACTTCAAAGGAATTTCGAATAACATAGAAGGTAGGATACTTTGTAGTGGTAACCCATTTGGTTTATTGGATGGCTTACCTGAAGGATATGAATCAAAGCTTTGTGATTTCATGGGCATGCCTTTGACCCTGAATCTTTTAAGAAACGCAGATATCAAGCACACTGGAATTTCGTTTTGATGGTCCTTCCGCAAGGTCTGGAGGTTTCGAGATTTGTTGGATGATGTCAGTCATGACGCAAACTGTACCACCTTTTAGCGGACAATGGGTAAGTGTTTGAGGTTCGACCTCATTCCCAAGTGAGCGAGCAGGTTGTAGAATGGGAGGATGGAAGCAGAATCCCGACCACGAAATACACGAAAGGCACGAAAGGGAGAAGAAGAGCGGCTCATTGAGGACAATTCGCCCTACCGGGGATGTTGGTCATTTCAGGCGTGGGATAATTCGTTGACGTTAGATTGCCTGTTGCGGGTAGGGATGAGCGTCCCCGCTCATCCGTATGCGCTTGGGCTTGGGTGGACGTCTGAATGCCACCAAAACTTTGGGATGCTCCCGCTACTTTTGGGGACGAAGGGTATCAGGATCGTTTGTCTGTCTCCGATTGGATGATCTTTTCGATCTGGGATTTGAGGATAGGAATATCGTTATTGACCGTGTCCCAGACCAGCGGGTAGTCCACGCCGAAATAACGGTGGATCAGGCGGTCGCGCATGCGAGCCATCGCTTTCCACTCGATGTGGGAATGGCCTGCTTTGAAATCAGGAGGGATGCTCTTGGATGCTTCACCAATGATCTCAAGGTGATGTGGTATCGGTTGCTTGGACAGGTGGGCGTGAAATTTGTATATGAAGGTGGGGTGGGCGCATTGCCTCTTTCCGAGAATGGGAATAAAGCTCGTCGGAGGAAAGAGGCAATAGCGAACTGATGGTATTGGATCATGCGGCGCGTTTTTGGTGGGCGTGATGGATTTCTGCCGGGGTGCTTCCGTCGAGGGCCGAGTGTGGTCTTCGGTAGTTGTAGAGTTGCATGTAGGCTTGAATGTGTATTTGGGCATCGCGGTAATTCGCGTATTCGCGCCGGTATACCTCCTCGTATTTGAGGCTTCGCCAGAAGCGTTCCACGAATGCGTTATCCAGAGCTCTACCTTTACCGTCCATGGAGATCTGGATTCGGTGTTGTTTGAGCAACCCTATCCAGTTGAAGTGGCCCCGGAAAACTGGACAGGAGGGCAAGCTATGAACACACTACCAAAAAGGAGAAAAAAGCATGTCCAAGAAACGCCGCTCATTCAGTGCCGAGTTCAAAGCCAAGGTTGCCCTGGAGG
>JAQVLM010000203.1 GCA_028704125.1 Opitutales bacterium | reverse complement strand
CATCCACAACATTGGGTCCTACACGACCGAAGGCATCGAAACCAGCCTGCGCACCCGTATCACCCCGGCACTCCACACTTCCCTCAGTGCCACGTGGATGCAAAGCGACACCGACATCCCAAACCTTCCCGAATGGAACCTTCAGGCCAGCGCCGTTTGGACGCCCCACTCCCTTCTCGAGATCAGCATGGGATATCAGCACACCTCCTCACAGCAAGTGCTCAATCCACGCTTCTCGGAATCCCCTGTCCCGGTGGACGGGTTCCACATCCTTGATGCATCCATCCGCCTTCGCCTACCGGAATCCTTCGCGCGACATGCTGTTTTGTTCGCCAACTTCGAAAATCTCGCGGATGCCCATTACGAATACCGACCCGGCTATCCGATGCCACGCATGGCCTATGCCATGGGACTCGAACTGCGCTGGTAAGGGGCCTTACGAACCACCCTGAGGACTGTTTTCGACCGGATCGATTCGCAAAAACCGGGAATCATAGCCATGTTACCATGAATCCGATCTACAACCCTGACTCTCCTGGCGCAGGCATGACTTGACCCCGTTTTGCAGTTTGGTATTCAATCGCTTTTGGTAAGACCATTCATGCTCGATTGGGTCTTGCAAAGAACCATCACCCCCCCCGAGCGTTGCATTAGGAAATCAGAAACCTGTCGCATCCATACCGACCATGCCGTCATCTCCGTCCAATCTCTCAAAACCATGAAAAAACTGCGCCCGAGCGGAGGCTACCGGAGTTCCGCCAGTTTCCAGACTGCCACGATCATCTACGACGCCACGGTGTGGTTCTGCGAGAAGTTCCTGGATGCGCGTTCGCGCACGGTGGACCAAATGGTGCAGGCGGCCCGCTCCGGTCGTCAAAACATCGCCGAAGGCAGCCGCTGCGCTGCCACCTCGTCACAAACCGAACTGCGACTGGTGAATGTGGCCAGAGCCAGCCTGGAGGAACTGCTGCTCGACTACGAAGACTACCTGCGGCACCGCCGCTTGCCCCAGTGGGCCCCGGACGGCCCGGAAGCTTCGGCGGTGCGCACAGTCCCAGCCCGCTTCCGCCAAGATCGGACGGATCCGTCCAATCCGTCGGATCTTTCAGACCAGCAGCGCTACGCGCTCTACGCTCGCTGGTTAGAGGCCGAGGACGCTGCCCTTCGTGCCAATGCGATCATCTGCCTCATCCACCAGGCCAACTACTTGCTCGACCACCAGATCGCAGCCCTCGAAGCTGCGTTCATCGAAGACGGCGGTTACTCGGAGCAGCTCGCGACGGAAAGGCTGCGGCAAAGGCGCAAAGAACAGACGGACCGGGCAAGTCCGACCGACAGGACGGATCTACCGCAGCCTCCGCCTTGCCCCAAGTGCGGCGGCCTCATGGCACTACGCACCGCGAAGGGCGGCAAAAACCCCGGCAGCCAGTTCTGGGGCTGCACCCATTACCCCGAATGCAAGGGGACTCTGCCAATTTGAGATCAGACCGATCCGTCTGATCAACCCCGCCAAGCCCGCCCGCCTGGTCGTTGCTCAACCATCATGAGGTCTTTAGCTGCTGCACGAGTCCCGGGAAAACCGGGATCCGTGCCCGGGTTGAGAGAAGATGGATGACCTTTGCCGCAATGCTTCAAAGGGATCCTGATGCAGAGAAGGTGAGAGCGTCGCTCCGATCATCCACAGACGAATTCATTCTCCCTTTTCGTTCCAATTTGCGAGCCACTCCCTTGCCAGCTTTTGCGCCTCCGCGATTTGATCCGGCGTCATGCGGGCTTCGAGCTCCTTTCGAGGATCAGTAGCAAACCGGAAAACAATCTGTCACAGACACAGCAAGGACAACACACCTCCCCACGCGGCGCGTTCGTCAAACTTCTCCCCTTCAAACTCAATGGGAACGTTGACTTGGCGGACGACTTTCAAGCCCATCTTTTCTAAACGACGAGCCAGTGTGACCTCGTAAACAATCTCAAGCGATCCCGGACCCAACGCTCGATGGAGTTGGATGCACTCATCAACAACAATCTTCCCGATATCGTTTTCTGTCATCCTTTGTGCCTTGGTGAGAGTTTCTTTCTTTTCAGAACAAAATCAGATTCGACTACATCCCGGCACCTTCGACTGATTCCCGTTTACATGGATATCCTTGCCATTCTGGAAAGGTGAAACCCGTCGATTCCGGGCCACACACAACAAAAAATCCTTCGGCTGTATCTTTGAAGACTTCCTCTCCCATATCAGTTGGAGCGTTTCCCAGGAAAACAGCCTTGGATATGCCACTGCAGCCTTCGAAGGCATAGTGCCCGATTGCTGCCAAAGCCGAAGGCAGCGTCAGCGCTCCCGTGAATCCACTACATCCGCCGAAAGCGTCCCAACCAATTTCTGTCAAAGTCGAAGGCAACGCAAGCGTTCCAGTGAAGCCACTGCAGTCCCAGAAGGCGACTTCACCGATTCTTATCACCCCCTCGGGGATCACCAAGGAGCCGGAAAAGCCACTGCAGTCCAAGAAGGCACCCCTACCGATTGTTGTCACGCCTTCCGGGATCACCAAGGAGCCCGTGAATCCCTTGCAGTTGGAGAATGCTTGTTCTCCGATTGTTATGACCCCATCCGGGATCACCAAGGAGCCGGTGAAGCCACTGCAGCCGTCGAAGGCATGCTCACCGATTGTTCTCACTCTTCCAGAGATCACCAACCTTCCCGTGAAGCCACTACAGCCGAAGAAGGCACAGATACCGATTGTTGTCACGCCTTCCGGGATCACCAAGGAGCCGGTGAGGCCACTGCAGCCGTCGAAGGCGAGATTACCGATTGTTGTAAGCGTGGAAGGCAACGTTAGCGTTCCGGTGAACTCAGAGCAGGCTTGAAAGGCACCCTTACCGATTGTTGTGACACCTTCTGGGATAGACAGCGTTCCAGTTAAGCCAATGCAGCCGGAGAAGGCCCTCTCTCCGATTGTTATTACACCTTCAGGGATCACCAACGCGCCCGTAAAGCTACTGCAATCGTCGAAGGCGTAGCCACCGATTGATGCAACCCCTTCCGGGATAATCAACGGGCCCGTAAAGCCAATGCAGCCGGCGAAGGCTTCGTCTCCAATTCGTTCAAGAGTCGAAGGCAGCTTCAAGGTGCTGGTGTTTTCGATCTTCTCATAAAACGCTTCGGGCCCTATTTCCGTAACCGGTTTTCCGTCAATTGAGCCGGGGACGATTATATCTCCTCCTCCGGTTCCATGGTATCCGGTGATGGTGATCGTATCTCCGTTATCTTCGTACTCGAAATCCCCGAAGACAGCGACACCTTCGACTGTATTAGGTTCACAAGGATATCCCCTCCATGTTGGAAAAGTGAAACCCCTTGATTTTGGGCTACGCACGATCAAAAAACCTTCGGCTGTATCATCAAAGACTCGATCTCCCACGTACTTTGGGGCGTTTCCCCCAAAAACAGCTTTGGATATGCCCCTGCAGCCGCGAAAGGCTCCTGGACCGATTCCTGTTAGAGTCGAAGGCAACGAAAGTGCTCCGGAGAATCCCCTGCAGTCTCCGAAAGCATCGGGCCAGATTATTGTAACACCCTCCGGGATTACCAAGGAACCCGTGAAGCCACTGCAACCGTTGAAGACTCCGGATTCGATTGTTGTCACCCCTTCAGGGATCACCAAGGATCCAGTAAAGCCCTTGCATCCGGCGAAGGCGCTGTACTCGATTGTTGTTAGAGTCGAGGGCAACGTCAGCGTTCCGCTAAAGCCACTGCATTCGCTGAAGGCATAGGGACCGATTGTTGCAACCCCTTCAGGGATAATCAACGAGCCGGTGAAGCCACTGCAATCGGAGAAGGCAAATTTACCGATTCGTCTAAGAGTCGAAGGCAAAGAAAGGGTTCCGTCAAAGCCGTTACAATTTAAGAAGGCCCGGCCTTCGATTGTAGTAACACCCTCGGGAATCACCAGCGTTCCGTTGAAGCCACTGCAGCGGTTGAAGACTCCGGATTCGATTGTTGTCACCCCCTCAGGGATCACCAAGGAGCCAGTAAAGCCCCAGCAGGCGTAGAAGGCTTGGAAACCAATTTTTGTAAGGGTAGATGGCAGCGCCAAGGTGCTGGGGTCTATGACCTTTTTATAAAACGCTCTGGTCCCAATTTCGGCAACCGGTTTTCCGTCGATTGTTTCAGGGATGATGATATCGCCTCCGGTTCCATTGTATCGGGTGATGGTGATGGTGATTCCGGTGTCTCTATACTCGAAGTCCCCGAAAACAGCGGCATGGGACAGACTGAAAGCAATCAGTGAGACCACGCAGATGGTCATTAGCAGGGCAACGGAATGACGATTCATGAGGTTTGGGACATCGAACGAGGTATAGGATGTTCCAGTCTATCAGGCAGTCGCGTAGGATCTCAAGGTCAATTTGTCCGCGCTAAAAAAGACACCACTTGTGAGGAGAATATCTTGAGGCTCAGAGCCACTCCCACGCGTCGCCTCAAGATCACGCTGCTCCGGAACACTCACACTTTCCGCTACGGAAATCGGGAATCTGTCATTCTTCCTTGGCGGCTTTGCGGATTGAGTGAAGACGCTGCATGCAGCGTCAAACGGGCGTGAGAACCTCTTCTTCAATCCTGTAAATTCTGTTAATCCTGTCCAAATAAGAAGAATTCTTTTTAACCACGGAGGACTCGAAGAGCACGAAGAAAGAAGATCTCTTCTCCAACCTTCGTGTGCTTCGCGCTCTTTGTGGTAAAGATTCTTCTTCCAACCTGTTGATCCGAGCATGCGAGGAGTATCGGCGTCCGCGCAGCGGATCTTAGTGAGCCCAACGGGCGAAAGTTGTTAATGATAAGAATGATTAACATCGCTCGCTTTGCTCGCTATAAGCCCTTCGGGCCACATACGTTTTGCTGGCGCAAAACAACAGATTCTCGATTGAAAGTATGTTGCCGAAGCGAAGCTGAGGCGTCTGTGCCCGGAGCCACAGGCGAAGGGCGTAAGCCCGCAGGGCGATGTTAATGAATTCTTCTTATCCGCAAATGGCACAGATTTCCGCAGATTGAGAAACTCCCTCCGCCCTCCGTTTTCTATGGGATCTTTGTGGCTAAGATTCCTTTTCCAATCCGAGAATCCGGGAGACGGACACAAGCAATGTAGCCCCTACTTCTGCCGCGCCAGCAGCTCACGCGCATGCGAGATCGCGCTGGCGGAGTTGCGGTCACCCAACATCCGGGCCAACTCGCCGATACGGGATTCCGGATCATCACCCAAGGGCCGGATATTCACATCCGTGTGATCATCCGATTGCGATTTGGTTACGACAAAATGGTGATCCCCCTGGCATGCGACCTGGGGCAGATGCGTCACGCAAAACACCTGATGCCCATCTGAGACGCGGGCCAACTCGGCGCCCACCGAGCCACCAATTTCCCCGCCCACATTGGCGTCCACTTCATCAAAAACCAATACAGGCGTGGCATCGTAGGCGGCCAACACGGCTTTCAGTGCAAGCATCACACGGGCGGTTTCCCCGCTGGATGCGATTTTCGCAAGTGGGAGCATCGGCTGTCCGGGGTTGGGTGCAAAAAGCATACAGCACCCACCGGTACCATGCTCGGTCGGTTCACCCGATGGATCCACCTCCACCTTGAACTGAGCCTTCGCGAATCCCAATGGTTTCAGTTTATCGCCCACTAATTCCGACAATCGTTGAGCGGCTTCCGCCCTCCGTTTCTGCAGCACTTCCCCCTTTGCCCGCATCGCCGCCTCCAAAGTGGAGAGCTCCGACTCAAGGGACCGGATGGTCTTTCCAATATCCGAATGGGTGGACAACCGCAACGCCATCGCCTCACGCGCCTCCCTAACGAGTTCGGGATTTCTCCCATGGCGCCGCTTCAGGTCCATCCAAAGCTCCATGCGGGCACGCACAGCCTCGATGGCGGCCTCGTCCCAATCGGCATCGCCGATACACGCATCAATTTCTCCGCTGACATCACCCACCTCGATCGCAAGCGACTCCAACCGGTCCGCCAATGTCTGCGCGGATGAATCAATGCCGGCAACCACGCCCATCTGTTGTATCGCCTGCGCAAGCTGCGCAGCCACGCCTCCCTCTCCATTCAAGATTTCCTGAATACGCGAAAACCCGCGGATCATCTCCTCCGAGCCGGATATGCGGCGAAAATCGCTTTCTAGCTTCTCAATGGATTCATCGGATGGATCCACTTCATCGATCCGCGCAATCTGAGTCTGCAGAAAATGCATCTCATCCGGACTCAGTTGTTTTTCCTCCTT
>JAQVLM010000202.1 GCA_028704125.1 Opitutales bacterium | reverse complement strand
TCAAATTGGCCGACTTCTTCTCCGATTAGGACGACGTTCGGGTCGCGGGCGATTTCTTCATCGAGGGCTTCATTGAGAGCCTGGCGATAGGTGATTTGGCGCATGTGAGTGAAAATTGGAAGTTTCGGTGCGTTTAGGGTTATTCGGGCCGGGTCTCAGACGGTTTCGAAGAAGAGTGAGCCCTGAGACTGGCGTTGCTTTGGGTGATCGCTTTCCCAATAGACATCGGTCATGAGCTCCTCGGGAGGAGGGAAGGGGCTCATGTCCGCGAACTGGGCGCTGCGCTCGGCCTCGGCGGTGGCATCCGCATGGATGGATTTGATTGCCTCATCGTCGAGGATTCCCTCTTCGCGCAGCGTAACCTCGAAAAGGGTGATGGGATCCTTGTTTTTCTTGTAGTTTTCGATTTCCTCCTTTGTTCGGTAGGACTTGTCGGGATCCGACATCGAGTGGCCGCGGTAGCGGTAGGTCATGAACTCGACAATCGACGGACGCTGGTTGTCGCGGGCGTCCTTCATGGCCTTGGCGAGTTTGGCCCGTACTTCGTAGATGGAGTTACCGTTTCCGTGGTCCCATCCCATTTCGTAGGCTTCCGCGCGTTGGGCAAGGATTGCCCCGGCGGAGGATCTGGCCTGGCTTGTGCCCATCGAATACCCGTTGTTCTCGATGAGGTAAACCACCGGGATGCGCCAGAGCGAGGCAAGGTTAAGGGATTCGTGGAAGACGCCCTGGTTGACCGCGCCTTCTCCCAGCATGCATACGCAGCAGCCCTTGATTTCCTGGTATTTGAGGGCGAAAGCGAGTCCGAGACCAAGCGGCGTTTGGCCCGCCACGATCCCGTGACCGCCCCAGTAGCGTTTGTCCGGAGCAAAGTAGTGCATGGATCCACCTTTTCCTTTGGAGCATCCGGTGAATTTACCCTGCAGCTCCGCCATGCACTCATTCATGGACATGCCGACCGCCAGTCCGATTCCGTGGTCGCGGTAGGCCGTGATCACATGGTCATTGGCTTCCATGACGGAGGCGCAGGCGACCGCGATTGCTTCCTGTCCGATGTAGAGGTGAAGGAAACCGCCAACTTTTCCTTGCTGATAGACTCGCAGGGTGCGCTCCTCGAAACGGCGGATGCGGATCATCTCGCGGTAGAGGTGGATCTTGTCTTCCTTGGAAAGGGACGCATTCACCGGATCCTTGACGTAGGTCTTGTTGTGCTCGAGCACCTCTGTGCGGGCGGCCTTCGAGAACTCGGGTGAACGCTCCGATACCCGCTTGCTTTTTTCCGGTCGCTGGGCTTTCGGGGAAGCGGCCTTTTTCTTGCCTCCGGATGTGGCTGCTTTGGTGGCAGCTGTTCTTTTTTCGGGCGATGGAGTTTTGGAAGCCGAAGCTTTCCCGGTGTTTTTGGATTTGTTGCTGGTCACGGCAGAAAAGGATGAGTGGATGCGATTGAGGGACGGAGTCTTCCCGGTTTCTAAGAGTTGAAAGTGGTTCAACCGGCTTTGGCAGCGGCGGGTTCGGAATTGGAAGCGACGCCGACGATGCCGTAGCGGGCCGATTGCTCATCGGCGTGGTAGGAGGAACGCACCAACGGACCGGATTCCACGACTTCGAATCCGTTTGCGAGTGCCCATTCTTTCCAGTGGGCGAATTCTTCCGGTGTGACCCAACGGTCGATGGGTTCGTGTTTTGGAGTGGGCTGCAGGTACTGTCCGATCGTTAGGATGCGCACGCCAGCCTTCTGCATGTCCAGGAGCACCTCTTCGACCTCTTTTTCCTGTTCTCCGATACCGAGCATAATCCCCGATTTGGTGGCGAACCCAGCGGATGCCGCGTGGTTGAGTACGCTCAGTGATCGGTCGTAGCGGGCGGTCTTGCGGATGGGGCGCTGGAGGCGTTTGACGGTCTCAAGGTTGTGGTTGAAAATATCGGGTTTTGCGTCGAGCACCACGTCCACGAGCTCCATTCTGCCGAGGAAATCCGGGACGAGCACCTCGATCGCGGTTCCCGGATTCAGGTTTCTCACTGCCCGTATCGTTGCGGCCCAGACGCCAGCTCCACCGTCCTTGAGGTCGTCGCGGGCGACGGACGTGATCACGCAATGGCGCAAGTGCATTTTTCTGACGGCTTGAGCTACCCGTGCGGGCTCTCCGAGGTCAAGCTCGGTCGGCCGGCCGGTCTGGATCGCGCAGAAGGTGCAGGAGCGCGTGCAGATGTTGCCCAGAATCATCACGGTGGCGGTTCCCCGTGACCAGCATTCGCCCAGATTCGGGCAATTCGCACTCTGGCATACCGTGTGCAGGTGATTATGCTCCACTGTGGAGCGGGTTTCCTTATAGATTGCTCCGGTGGGCAACTTGGCTCTCAGCCAACTCGGTTTGTTGGTCAACATGGACGCCATACATAGCGAAAATCCGCTGGAATTCAACCGCCAAAGTATACTTGACCTCATCCATAAGGGGAGCTTTCCCAAGTTCCTCCCGCATGGAGGTGACGGTACCATCGGTGATGCCGCATGGCACAATTCCCCCGAAGTGGGCGAGATCCGGGTCAACGTTGAGGGCGAAGCCGTGGTAGGTGATCCACTGTTTTACGGCAATCCCTATGGCGGCGATCTTGCGTTTGCCGATCCATATTCCGGTGAGCCCGGGTCTCCTTTCGGCAGATATTCCAAAGGGCAGGAGGGTCCGGATGACGCCTTCTTCCACATCGCGCAGGTAGCGGTGCAGGTCTTTGGTGGTGTTGAGGTCGATGACCGGGTAACCCACGATTTGGCCGGGTCCGTGGTAAGTGATGTCGCCTCCCCGGTTGGTGAGTTCCACTTCCACTCCGTTGTGCGCAAGCAACTCGCGGGTCCACTTGAGGTGCTGTTCCGCGTTTTTGTGGCGTCCGATGGTGAAGACCGGCTCGTGCTCGGTGAAGATCAGTGTATCGCCGATGCTTCCATCCACGCGCATCGAGACCCGTTCCAGCTGCCGTGCGAATGCCTCGGCATAGCGGGTGCGTCCCCAATCTTGTGTGTGGAGCGTGTAGGGTTGGTCTGCGGATGGCGAAGGGTTACTGGACATGACGGGTGGATTCAGATGCATAGGGGATGCGGTTAACGGAACGAGTCAAGGTGAAAGCCAGCTAAAAATCGGGTTGCGCTTATTGGATTCCGTTTACAATCTCGCGGACATGCCATCCAACGAAGAGAAAAAAATCGCGTTCCGCGAGGAACGTATTGCCCATTGGGATCGCGTTGCCAAAGGACCGCGCCGTGAAATGGGTCGCGGTTATCACAAGCGGTTGGCCGATATGTACCGGATGGTGATTCCGGAAGGATTGCGGGTGTTGGAAATCGGTTGTGGACAAGGTGATCTTTTGGATGCACTCAAGCCTTCGGATGGGGTGGGGGTTGATTTCTCTCCTGAAATGATCCGGCAGGCTGAAAAACGGTTTTCCCATCTCAAATTTGTCTGTGCGGATGCGCATGATTTCCGTCTGGATGGAGTTTTTGACGCGGTGGTGTTGAGCGACATCCTGAATGACTTGTGGGATGTGCAGCAGCTGCTGCGCAACCTCAAGCACTGTATCGGTGACCACACCCGTATCGTGATCAATAACTACAGCCGGCTTTGGCAGCCCATTCTTTCACGTGCCGCCCGTTGGGGGTGGATCACCCCAACACTTGAGCAAAGCTGGTTCACCCGGGAGGATATTCAGAATTTGTTGCATTTGGAGGGCTACGAGGTGGTGAAACAGTCCTCTGAAGTATTGTTTCCTTTTGAGGTTTCCTTGCTTTCGGCATTGGCCAACCGCTTCCTTGCAAAGCTGCCCGGCTTTCGCCTGTTTGACCTGACGAATATGATTGTCGCACGGCGCTTGCCGCCTGCTCCGCGGGTGGGTGATTCGATGCCGAAGGTTACGGTGGTGGTGGCGGCGCGGAACGAGGAGGGTAATATCCCGGATCTTTTCCGCAGGATTCCTGAAATGGGAAGTGGGACGGAAATCATCTTCGTGGAAGGTGGATCGAAGGACGACACCTATGGGGCGATCGAACGGGCCATTCCAGCGCATCCCGGGCGCAATGTTAAGCTCATGCGCCAGCCAGGAAAAGGAAAGGGCGATGCGGTTAGAACCGGCTTTGCTGCCGCAACCGGGGACATTTTGATGATTCTGGATGCCGACATGACGGTATCTCCCGAGGATCTTCCCCGTTTTTATGAGGCGATTGTCGAAGGTCGGGGTGAGTTCATCAACGGCGTCCGTTTGGTGTATCCGATGGAGAAACAGGCGATGCGCTTCTTCAACCTCATTGGTAACAAGTTCTTCAGTTTGGCGTTTTCCTGGATGCTCAGTCAGACAGTCAAGGATACGCTTTGCGGCACAAAGGTCATGACCAAAAAGAACTACGACCGCATCTCAGCGAACCGTTCCTATTTTGGGGATTTCGATCCCTTTGGTGACTTTGACCTGTTGTTTGGAGCGGCCAAGCAGAGCCTGCGGATCGTGGATATGCCCGTGCGCTATGGCGAGCGGACCTACGGTGATACCAATATCGAGCGCTGGAAGCACGGGGTGCTCCTGTTGCGAATGGTCGCTTTTGCGGCTAAACGTATCAAGTTCATCTGAAGGGCTGGCCGGCTAGGGAGTTCATGGTGCGTTTTTGGACTGGCTCGGAGCGGGCCATTCTGGATGCCTTCCTCCGATTAATCGGACTCCGGGGTGAAGCTTTGGATTGCACTGATTGCCGGATTCCTCTAATGAGTTGTTTTTCATCATCGTATTGGATTCATGTCGTCCCCCGATAAAACAGAGCCTTTTCAATGTGTTGGAAGCGAGGGAGATGATGATGCGGGTCGTCTGATCACCGTAGAAGTCATCCATGATTTCAAAAACATTCTGGCCGGTATTCTGGGAAACCTCGCGTTGGCCAAAGACTGGTCCGATCCGAAGGACAAGGCGTATCCATTCATCGAAGCGGCAGAGCGGGTGACCCGGCACGCCAATCAACTCACCTTACAGTTGCTGGCGCATGCACGGGGAAGTGAATGGGAGAAATCCCCGGTTTGCCTTTCACGCTTGCTGCGGGAGTGTGTGGATCTCATGGTAGGCGGCAGTCCGTGCCAGGTAAGGTGGGAGATGGATCCGGCTCTGAGGATCGTGGATGCGGATGAGGCGAGGATGACTCAGGTGTTCAATAACCTGCTGATCAATGCCCGCCAGGCCATGGAAAAAGGCGGAGCGATCGATGTCAGTTTGTGCAATGTGGACATCGGGGAGTCTTCGGGTCATCGTCTGGATCCGGGGTTGTACGTGCGGGTGAGCATCCGGGACGAAGGCTGCGGGATCCGCAAGGAGCACATGGATCATATCTTCAAACCGAATTTCACAACCAAGAAGGACGGAAACGGTATCGGTCTCGCGTCATGCTACTACATTGTGAAAAACCATGGAGGGGTGATCGAAGTCGACTCCGAGGAGGGGCGTGGTTCCCGTTTCTCGGTGTACTTGCCCGCAGGTGAATCCGTGGATCCCCATGCCGCACCAAGGGAGGCTGCTCCGGTGCGCGGGTACGGATCCATTTTGGTGATGGATGACGATGCCATGATCCAGCAGACGATCGGTGATATGCTCGATTACCTGGGTTTTCAGGCGCATTTCGCGGATGATGGTCACGAGGCGTTGCGGGTTTACCGAAAGGCGAAAGAAAGCGGGAACCCGTTCCGCATGGTGATGATGGATCTTACGGTGCCGGGTGGAATGGGCGGACTTGAGGCGATCCGGAAGCTTAAGGAATACGACAAGGATGTGGTTGCGGTGGTTTCGAGCGGGCATCCGAATGATCCGGTGATGCTGCAGTATGAACGGTTCGGGTTCAAGGGAGCGATCCGAAAGCCCTACACTTTGCGGGACCTGGAGGAAGTGGTCCGTCAAACCCTTGATTGATAGGGACACGCGAGATGACTTTGTGCCCGATTGAATCCGAAGAATCCACTTGCGCATCCAATAACGATTGGAAAGGGGCTCACCGGGACGCGAACATTGCTGGCAATCTTTTCCGAATGGAAGGGGCGATTCTTGGACAGGATGCGGTGATCCGGCCACGATGGACGGAAGAGGGTGAGTTCATCGGTGAGGAGAGATGGAGCTATGGCGAACTGCAGGCCCTTGCACGCAAATGCTGCGCCTGGCTGCATGTCCGGGGGGTGCGCCCAGGGCAGAAGGTATTGCTGTTGGTCCGGCCCGGAATGGATCTGATCCTGTTGGTTTTTGCGCTGATGCGGCTTGGTGCGGTTCCCATCGTGATTGATCCCGGAATGGGGC
>JAQVLM010000201.1 GCA_028704125.1 Opitutales bacterium | reverse complement strand
CCGATCCTCCCCGTCTGGTAGCATAGGCAGACAATCGGGCTGTCGTAGATCCCCCGCCATGCAGTGCCCGGAACCGGTTTTTTGGAGTGGAATCTCCCGATCGGAGTCCTCCGCGGTTGTCTTGATCCTGGGAAGGAAGCCCCATCGGAGCAAAACACTGTACCAAAGATTGAAACAACAGGGGCTACACATGGGGTAAACAACGAGCTTCCCCGACATAATCGGCGGACGCTTGAATAACTCAAGCCGAATAATGGCGTAAATCCGTTATCCTGGAGAAAAAATCCCTCGGGGTACGAAACGGGAAGTATGGGTGGTGCCCGGCTTGTTCCTTCAAAGCAAGGGGAGGGAGGAGTTTTTGCCACAAAGCTCACATAGAACACATAGAGTATGATGGGGAGATGGCATGGAACGGAAAAGAGGGCGGCTCACCGGGACGGTTCGCCCTACCTTGGTGCGGGCCTGTTGTGGGTAGGGATGAGCGTCCCCGCTCATCCGCCGTGGGCCTGGGGGCTTGCTTGCGTGTGGGACAATAGAGGATTGCTGGAAGTGGCAGCAGGTATGTAGAAGATTCTTAACCACAGAGCACACAAAGAGCACGAAGCAGGCATGGGAAGAGGGCGGCTCACCGGGACGGTTCGCCCTACCTTTGGTATGGGCCTGTTTTGGGTAGGGATGAGCGTCCCCGCTCATCCGCGTGGGCGCTGGGGCTTGCTTGCGCATGGGGGCAATCGAGGATGGCTGAAGCCACCCCCTCCGGAAGAGAGGGCTTGCTGGCAGGAATGATCCGCTTGGGCGTTGAAAAGAGGGCGGCTCACCGGGGATGGTTCGCCCTACCTTGGGTACGGGCCTGTTGTGGGTAGGGATGAGCGTCCCCGCTCATCCGCGTGGGCGCTGGGGGCTTGCTTGCGTCTGGGCAATTGAGGATGGCTGAAGCCACCCCCTCCGGAAGAGAGGGCTTGCTGGCAGGAATGATCCGCTTGGGCGTGGAAAAGAGGCGGCTCACCGGGGCCGGTTCGCCCTACCTTTGGTAAGGGCCTGTTGCAGGTAGGGATGAGCGTCCCCGCTCATCCGCGTGGGGGATGGGGCTTGCTTGCGTCTGGGCAATTGAGGATGGCTGAAGCCACCCCCTCCGGAAGAGAGGGCTTGCTGGCAGGAATGATCCGCTTGGGCGTGGAAAAGAGGGCGGCTCACCGGGGACGGTTCGCCCTACCTTGGTGCGGGCCTGTTGCGGGTAGGGATGAGCGTCCCCACTCATCCGCGTGGGGGATGGGGCTTGCTGGTGCAAAGGGTATGGAGGAGGCGAAGACTATGAGTAGTTTCTTTGCTCTCGAAAAGGCGACGATCGTACGCTGAGGCTCCAGAACGAAGCTTCCGTGTCTCAGGGAGGCCAGGATCATCCAGTCTTTAGCTTTGATCAACTGGCCAATTGCTTTCATTCGGATGCTGCCCCCAGTCCATAAAAGGTTTTCAGTTCGGCTAGAACGGAGGAAACAGATGTGCCGGAGATACCGAGCGAATTTAGGTCGATGTTATCATTCTTCAAGAGATCAAAAGCCTTGGACAAATCAGACTGAATCTCAGCTCCAACCGTGGGCTTTTCACTGGGATCCAGGATCGCAAAAAGACGAAAAATGTCATTCTTGTGCTTCTTGATGTCTCTTGAATCGATAGTCTCTCCAGCCTGCTTCCGATTATAGAAGTCGATATAAGCTCTTGCCTTGAGTGGGATAAGGCATTCAGGCCCAACAATGGTCAGGCCATCTACCTCACGCTTTCGTTCGTGAATCAGGCGATAGTAGTCGTCGTTGAGAAGGATCGCGGAGAGGCTTGAAACCTCGTCACCGACGGGAATCGGAGTCAGATGGGAATCGACAGCGATCTGTAGTGCATCCGGCACTCTGGAAAACAGCTCCAGCATTTCGGGAAACCCGGGGTTCCTGGGTGCATAAAAGCGGTAAAAGAGGCGTTTCCCAGTGCTCTTTTGGCGGTTCTCATAGCCACCGGCTTTTACATACTCCCAGAATGTCTGCGCGAACTCCCCATCCAGAGCTTCAATGCACAACACGATATCGAAGTCTTTGGTGGCCCTGAAATCGGCCCCGACTTCCTTCATTGCCAACGTCGCGGCCGTCCCTCCAATCAAGACATAGCTGTAATTGCAGGCTGTAAAGTGAGTCCTGAATGAATCAATTCCTTTTACCATCTTAAATCCTCCAGAAGCTCATGGAGCGCGCCTTCAATACGCTCATCGTTGGTATCCGCCAAACTCAGATAGAGGGACAACGGATCGACTGAATCACCCTGCGTCAGGAGTTTTGGATCATATTTCCATATTTCCAGTTCAACCGGTGCCATGTCAGAAGACGCTGTTGGAATCATCCGGAGGCTGGCATCAATCTGAAGGGCCTTCCATTCTTTGCTGGTGAGCGCCCGGACTTTTCTTGATGGATTGGCGATCATGCTTAGTTCAGAAAGCGCACTGAGCCCCGCTATGGCACCTATTGGCCAATCGGTGTTTCCGATAAAGACACGCTTTTGAATTGGCGAACGTAAAATGGGCAGAGATTTCTCCCACAGTTCCCTCCCGGTTGTTTTGAAGTAAATCTGCTTCTCGCGCCCTTCGCTTCGAGCTTCGATCAGTTCATTGCCCTCCATCTCATCAATAACCCGGCTCATGGTCATTTTCGTGGATTGAAAAACCTCAGCAAGGATAGTGGCAGTCCATACTTCATCGGCGAATTTATCGAGCAGCTTCGCCAGTAATACCACTTGAGCAGAAGGGCTCAACTTTCTTGGCTTCTTTCTGACGGCTCGTAGATGCTCCCGGAAATCGATGCCAAGGTCCGGAAGGTAAAGCTGATTTCCGGGAATGATGAATGGAACCCTTTGTTCAATCAGGCGCTTACGGTTGTATGCCTCAAGGCCATCAGTCACGAAAACTCCAGTTTGCTTTTGGTGTTCGTCGATCCAGGCAAGGTGCCTCGCCACCTTTGCAGCCGAGAACTCCTCAGCGTTCTTAGGCGTAATAACGACGAATCGGCGATCCAACAAAATGATCTCGGAGAAGCTGTAACTACTCCTGATGGCGTAGGGTATCCGATCAGAATCCTTCCACTCGGCAAAGGTCGGGTGGATCCCAAGAGTTTGCTTGAGATATTCCTGAACGGACTGCTGTATGCTGGTATTCATGTTGTTAACGTATTTGCTGCACAGTAACTCTTTTAATGTTACCGTGCAAGAAAAGAGTTATCGAGACTTGGAGCAACCCTTTCTCGCCGTTTCCTTTTCGGCCCGCGTCAAATGGTGGTCGTTGATGCGGTCGCCCTTGAAGAGGTGGAACCAAGGTTCGGGTCTTTCCGCTGCCCGACCCTGCCAATACCAGCAGGTGCTTCCCGGGCTTGATTCCCTTCAGGGCATTTTCTGTTTGGGGGCTCAGTGAGTTTTCCATGTTTTGGGGGTATCTGATCTTTCCCGCCCATGCTGATAGGTTCTTGAATCCGGGTCAAAGAACGCGAGCTGGGATCTCTTCAAAGTTGGGTCAGATGAGGTTAGCCACAAAAGATCACATAGAACACATAGGGGGGCAGTGATGGCAGTTTCCTCTTCGTGGACCTTCGTTTCTTCGTTGTGAATAGAGCTCTTGGTTTATCTTTATCCCAAAGGACGCGAAGCACGAAGCAGAAGAGGGATGAACCACGAAATACGCCAAAAGCACGAAAGGGGACCGAAGAGGCGGCTCACCGGGGACGGTTTGCCCTACCTTTGGTATGGGCTTGTTGTGGGTAGGGATGAGCGTCCCCGCTCATCCGCCGTGGGTGATGGGGCACTGGAGGGGCGACGAATAATCAAGGGTAGGGTAAGCATAAACAACCGAAGGTTCTGCTTATTGTTCTGAGGATTTGCCCACGGTTGTTGTTACTACAGCAAATTTCCCCTTGAGCTCAGCATAATCATTGGAATCAAGATGAAAGAGTCTGATCCACTTCGGGTATTGTCCGTTCCATTTATCGAGAATACCGATAAACCCTGAATGCTGATTCTCTCCAAAAGCCGTCGTTCCGACTGTATCCCATTTGTTTTCTTCACACGTTTTGAGAAGTTTGCGAAGGGATTCTTCGGAGCTCCAGTTCTTGCCTATGCTTGGTCGGAAATACTCGTGATCAACGGTTACGATTTTGTTTTCACATTCTGATTCTGGAAAACAGTAGCGTTCCTCAAGAACCCGCTTGGTGTAATTACTCAGCAGAGCTCCGCTGATTTCACTGAAGTGATTGGCAATATTGTCATGTTCGATCGTGACGCGAAGTCTTTGGTTTCTCCACTCATATACGGTAGGCGTGTGGTTGGACACCATGTAGTGCACCACATTTCCATACCCGCCCGAATGCTGGTTTGATTTGCATATCGTCGGGTCGCTGCCAAAGAAGCGCTTGTCTTTCAGAATGTATTCGAGATTGTGAACCGCACATTTGCCTTTGTATGTGTCGTATGGAATGATGTTCGAATGGTCGGTTATGTAAAGCATCCTGGGACTTGAGATGGACACAACTTGCGTCAGAAATTCAGGATCGTTGACACAGTATGTATTGCCTCCTTCGCGGCATCCATCGCATACTCCGACAAAGCAGGAGATCCTGTTGCCAGTATTTTTGATGTTTTCAAGAACCTCTTTGTTTTCCTTAAATAAGTGGATTCCCCGTTTCCCTTTGAACTCGTACACTCTTGCTTCCTTAGTGGATGAGAGTAGTTTTACATCTTCTTGTCCAAAATGTTTTATGCATCCCTTCCAATGACTGCGTCTATGTTCTGATTCTGTGTTGACTCCATAGAGATAGTCCGCCGATATTACCATGTCGCAATCGATATCGAAAACCCATTTGAGGTCTTCCCCACTTGATGGGTAAAACAGTATCCGCCTTCCTTCTCGCGCGGCCTCCGTTAGGATTGTTTCGACTTCACCGTCTGCGGATTGTTCTTGGGAAAATGGACTTTTTTCACCCTTCAGATAGTATTGAATCGCATCGCCAAGCTTGTCAGGTTCATCGAAGCACCAGCATATGTTCCCATCGTTGGTGTGTTTTACAAGGTATTTGGCCCGGCGTTGATCTTTTCCGAATCTTGCCTCATCCCAAGGGATTATCTCCTTGGCCGGTTCAGAAATGCTACCGTAACCATCTTTGATTTCTCCCTTCAGCCATGAAATGATAGCAGCCCACTGATTTTTCTTGAAAGAAATGGGCGATTCTTCGTGCCTGACGCAGTAATCATTTGGCATCGGAAAACGGATTTCTTTGGAAAACCGTTTATCCCAGTTGCGGAACTCCAGATCCGATGGAACGATTGTTATGGTTTCAGTTTCTTGTGGCATGGGAAGGATGCGATACTGTGTATGTCACCTATGATCAGACTAAGGCATACCCTTCCAGATTCGCAGTAGGATGCCATCCGCAACGGCAAAAACGGGAAGTCAGTGTCCGGAACGTCGATACTCAACTAACCGTCTCGCAGGGGATGCATTTGTTGATGGGGAATTTGAACCGTGGCCATTGACGAAATGTTCACTTTACCCGACATAATCGGCGGACGCTTGAATAACTCAAGCCGAATAATCGCGAAAATCCGTTATCCTGACGAAAAAATCCCTCGGCGTACGAAACGGGAAGTATTGGTGGTGCCCGGCTTGTTTCTTCAAAGCAAGGGGGGGATTAGGTTTTGCCACAAAAGATCACATAGAACACATAGGGGGTGAGTGATGGCAGTTTCCTCTTCGTGGACCTTCGTTTCTTCGTGGTGAATAGAGCTCTTGGTTTATCTTTATCCCAAAGGACGCGAAGCACGAAGCAGAAGAGGGATGAACCACGAAAGACGCCAAAAGCACGAAAGGGGACCGAAGAGGCGGCTCACCGGGACGGTTCGCCCTACCTTTGGTATGGGCTTGTTGTGGGTAGGGATGAGCGTCCCTGCTCATCCGCCGTGGGGGCTTGCTTGCGTGTGGGACAATAGAGGATGGCTGAAGCCACCCCCTCCTGAAGAGGGCTTTGGGAGGTTTCAAGTCAGAGGCGGCAGGTATGAAGAAGATTCTTAACCACAAAGCACACAAAGAGCACGAAGCCAGGAGGTGAGTGATGGCAGTTTCCTCTTCGTGGACCTTCGTTTCTTCGTGGTGAATAGAGCTCTTGGTTTATCTTTATCCCAGAGGGCGCGAAGCACGAAGCAGAAGAGGGATGAACCACGAAAGACGCCAAAAGCACGAAAGGGGACCGAAGAGGCGGCTCACCGGGGACGGTTTGCCCTACCTTTGG
>JAQVLM010000200.1 GCA_028704125.1 Opitutales bacterium | reverse complement strand
CTTACCAGGAGTGCAGTCGAGGTTTCCCACATGGAGGGAGTTGGTTAGGACGATGTATCAGGAATTGCACCCGCTTTCATCTGACTCGACCCCGGAGAATGAGGATAAAAGGGAAGCGGATTTCAGAGCGTCTAACCCTCTGCGAGTCGCGAGTGAATATGAGGCTGCATTCGGGCGAAGGAAACTGGATCTTTTGATCCGAGAACAAATTCCAGACAGCGGTTACGCACCCAGCCCTCTCCACCACCTGTTGATGAAGTTGCCTTGGACGGATGTTTTTACGACCAATTATGATACTCTGCTGGAGCGGACTGAGATTGATGAACGTTCTTACCAGCCTGTGGTGAATGCATGCGAGCTTACCACTGCGTTTTCACCTCGCATCATAAAACTCCACGGTTCGCTCAGTTCCCAAACTCCTTTCATCATTACTGAAGATGATTTTCGAACCTACCCGACCAAGTTTGCTCCGTTCGTCAATACGGTGCAACAGTCACTGATTGAGAATGCTCTGGTTCTTGTCGGTTTCTCGGGTGACGATCCCAACTTCCTCGCTTGGACGGGTTGGATACGGGATCATTTAGGGGAGCACCATGCTCCGATCTACCTGATAGAACCCTTAAGCCTTGAAGAGCATCAGCGAGCGTATCTCAAACAACGGGGAGTAACGCCCATTGATCTTTCTCCAATGTTTGTTGCGAGAGACCCGATGGATGATGTATACCTAAAATCACTGTTGTGGTTTTTGGAGTGTCTAAATGGGTCGCGTCCGGATCGCCCCGAGAGTTGGCCTGAAACCAGCAGATTAGTCGTCAGTCAAAGCGAAGGACTTCCGCCGCTCGTCGTTCCCTCTCGAAGCGTCCCTGAATCTCCATTGTTTCATTCGAAAGAAACACCGCTCACCGCAGAGGATGTCGCAAACGTATTGAAGCGGTGGCAATTTGAACGGGAACGGTATCCTCGATGGGTTGTAGCTCCCGACTCAAAACGGTCGTCAATCTGGGAGCGAACGAAGTATTGGATTCATTCGCTCGTCAGATTTTCTGAAGAATGGTCCACAGTCGATCGCCTCCTGCTATTCCGCGAAATCAACTGGCGCTTGGAAATTGCGATGGTTCCGCTCTTCCAAGAATCGATCAAGCCCTTTGAAAAGGTCGTAATTGAACACCTTCCCATCCTTCAACAACGATTGCATGAACGACCGAAGCAAATCGATATGCCTATTGCTTCGGCCTCACTTCAGGATGTTGAAGATTGCTGGTTTGAGTTGGCATTCGCCTTACTGAGGGAATCTCGAGAGATGTGTAATGAAGGGCGGTGGGATCAACTGAAAGGCCAGATTGATCTGGTGATTGCCAGTGCATCTCGGCATCAGGACCGTTTCCAGTATGAAATTGCTTTGAGGGCGATATGGAACCTTGACCGATGCGAAACGAAAGAATTGCTGCAAAAATGGCAACCCGCATCGCAAAACCTGCAGGCGTCGATGTGGAAAGCAGGTTTGCTCATCGAACTGGATGATCTCGGTGAAGCGAGGTCCCTCCTGCGCGGTGTTCTTGAACGCGTCCGCAAAACACTCAATAAGCAAGGTAGAAGTATTGAGCTCCTGTCCCTTGAGGGTTGGTGCTCCTATCTGCTTTTTGCAGTGGAAAATCTTCTGGATTGGAGTTCTACACCGATTCTTGTGGAGGAGTTTAGGGATCGTTGGCAAGAATTGAAGGCTTTGGACTGCAATCCGTGGTCATTGATTGAATACTTTGACGAAGTAATCAAAACGCCTCCGAAAAAATTCACCAAAACGAGTAATACTCATAGCTTTGATTCTGGTCAGTTTACGATAACTGAACATTGGGATGGAGCCCCGGTAGAGAATTACCTCCCTGCATTTGCCTGTATCCGGCTCTTTGAACAGGTGGGTCTTCCCATGCAGTTGCCATCCTTCACCAACTGGAGCAGAGCAGTGACTGCTGCAAGTCGTTGGGTAACGGAATCTTTTGGGTTTGGCGGTCCTTCCGTTTACATCCGGGCATGCCGATTTGAGAACATCAAGGATGGCGATTTCTTAAGTCGGACTCAAGTTGCGCTCATGGACCGTTCGACGGCTGTCCGACTGCATGATTGGTGCTTCGGAATCTTGGGAAAGGAAATTTCCGAGCTCGATACAGTGCCTGCAGGAAACTCCACTCAGGAGAAACTTCTTCGAGTTCTACCAGAAGTTCTTTCCAGATTGGTCTTAAGGATGAAACCGAATGCACTCGATTCGTCCTTTGCGCTTGCCTTGAAATACCACACCAACCCAAGTGTGTGCCAACATCTTACACTCCATGAATATGCTGCGCCTTGGTTTAAGCGACTGTTCTTTGCTGCAGATCCTGAGCTCCTTCTGAAGTGGCTGCCTGAGCTTCTGAGATTGCCTCTATTGAGATCCAAGATTCACCAGAATGTGAGTATTGCCCAAGTCTCTCCTGATCCGATCGGTTTCTTTCCCACTGAGCGTATTCGGGGAATGTCAAGCATCCCGTCCGAACTCGCAACCGGAATCAAAGAAGCAGCAGATTGGTTGTTTCTTCGAATTCCCAGCGAAACAGGTGAAGCTCGGAGGAGAGGGGAATACAGGATCATCGCACTTTTTGAGGCCAGACTGTTGTCTTCCGAGCAAGAACAAAAACTGTCGGATCTTCTTTGGGAAAAACAGAATGCCTTCGGTCTACCAGACAACCCAAACATAACCCCATACGGGTATCTGCTCCTTCCCTCACCACCTGACAAAGACGTTTCTTCTCTGGTAAAGGCCCGTATCCTGAAGATTCCCTTTTCCTGTTGTGTTCGGAAAAACGACAACGGTAGTTTCGCTATCGAACATCCTTGGGAGGTCGACCCGTTCATCAGGGAAGTCGCCTTGGTGTCAAAACCGCTGGTGTGTGGTAGCGCGGATCCCTCTGGTTTGATCCAATGGACACCGTCAGAATCCAAAGCTCTGCTTGAGAGGGTAGTTCGTTGGTGGAATGCACATAAAATGGCACTGGGTCGAGATTCTTTCGGCAGGTTTACCGTGAGACACATCGAATCCACGGTAAAGGAGATTCCGCAGTATCTCTCACGCGCTGTCATACCGAACGTGAGTGACATGACCGAAGATGAATGGAAGTCGTTGTCAGTGTGTCTGGATGAAATGCGGGATGTTGGCTTTTATCCGACGGTCTCTTTGCCCTACATTTTGATTCATCTCCCCGAGAAATCTGACGAGACCACTCTCCGGATCCTTGAAGATTTGCGTTCAGATTCAGAAGAGTGTGTTGCGGCAGCAGCCGAAGCGGTTCGGCATTGGGTGCAACTAGCTGAACGAAAACATGTTCCAATCTACTCTTCGGAGCTGATTTTGACATTAATTCATCGGGTCATTTTCAGGAGGCAATCAGGATTGCTGATGTGTTTGGACGTCTTGACTCTGCTTTTGAAGGAGTCCCCGGGTTCTTTTTCCAGATCTGACATCGAACTGATGATTTCAAGCTTGTTAGCATGGCACGGGGTTCTGGAAATGACCAACCAGAGTGAACTGCCATCTGAATTTGATTTGGCCGACAAACCCATTTTCAGAACGTATGTTGCGCGCCTGGTTTCAGCCCTAAGTGTTTGGATGAAATCGAATCGTCCGGGCGAACCGGAGCCGCCCAGCATAGAACTCTGGAGAAATACCTGCGCGAACGACCCTCTGCCCGAGGTGAGAAGATCGTTTTCAGTGTAGCCAGTCAAAGGGCATCCTCGATGATTCCATTTGCGGGGAGAGAGTGGGACCAATATGAGTCTCTTAGCGGGGGCAGGGGAATCTATCAACCCCTCCCACTACCTCCAATCGCCGACCAAGCCGCCATTGTGGAACGGATCGAATCACTCATGACCATTTGACAGTCGGGAAGTTGAAGCCGAGATCGAATAATCCCGCACCTACACCGAACACCTGTTCCAAGCATTCTTCAGAGAAGCCCTTAAGCCTGAGGGGGATTATTTTGGATTCTACTCAGTGAACCACATAGACCGACCCTATTTTTCCGAAGAATGGGATGCGCTTGACAATTCCTTATGTAAGCTTACATAAGCTTACATGAATTTCAACTCTGGCACATCAATGGGACAGCGACTGCGAGAACTCCGCGAAGCCGCGGGTCTTTCGCTTCGCGACGTGGCAAAAGCGGCAAACATCTCAGCACCTTTTCTTTCGGATGTGGAATTAGGTCGCCGTTTCCCTTCGCAAGATACCCTAGTCATGATAGCCCAGAAGCTTCGTGCAACGCCGGACGAACTGAAGAAACACGATTATCGCTCCGCTTTGGTCGAACTCAAGCGTCTCACCGAAGCCAGCCCCAGTCTTGGAGCCGCTGTGCGCGCAATCGTTGAGGAAATACAGTCAGGAAAACTAACCACCGACGAACTTGCTGCGAAACTTCTTGGAACCAACAAGACTAAGTGACTGTTTTCACTGTCACATGCCTCTTTAACGATGAGCACATCAAGCAATAAGAAAAAATGCACTCTCCAGGAGATTGAGAATGGAGAACTGATTCACGTTAGTTCGCGAAGAGTTCCCTATCAGATTATCCACGGCTGGAGCTTATTGTCCTCTGTGGAGTGCGACGCCCTATGGAAGCAGGGGTGGCTCGAACTTTTCGAACAGATTCAGCAGGCTGAGCCCGACGAGATGAGACAGAATGAAATCCTCTCCTCAATATCGACAGAGGACATTGGCTGGGACTGGTTTAGGAAGGCAGTCGCTTATGTAGGCGACGAATACGAGTGGTTTCATCTCTACGCAGATGGCAAGCCACAGGCCGCCTGCCTGATTTATCATCCGGAAGAGAGCTCACTTGAGACCGGCGACATTTTCTACGTCAAGTTTGTTGCTGTGGCTCCATGGAACCGCGATTGCGTTTTTCGACCTCGTGAATTCCGGGGGTTGGGCCGGATTGTCCTTCGTGCAGCACAGCTTTTCGCCGTGAATGCACTCAAGCTCCGTCCTGGTTTTTGCCTGCATGCGCTTCCGAAGGCAGAAGTCTTCTACAGGAGGCTCAAGATGGTGAACGTAAAAGGCAAGGAGGATTCGCAGTCGCTCGCATATTTCGAGCTTCCGCAGGCCCTCGCAATTCAACTTATGGAAGCCAGCTAATATGAGTAAGAAAGACGAAGACTGGGCAGATTTCACTCACACCACGCAGACACCAGAAGTCGATGCCCGCGAACTGTTCGAGCGTTTCTGCGAATTCAAAAAAGTAATCGCTAGTATCCCTCGCAAGGAACTCGTGGCGCGTCGATGGCTGAAAACAGTGGACGACTACTCTCCGCTGGCGACAGTATTCTTCGGACTCCCTCTCGCTAAACAGCCCACACTTTTCCGCAAGGCCCCTAATGCGAACGAAGACCTTATGGCGATTTGGCAGGCCCGGGCCCGAGTCGAAGCGGAACACCGCTGTCTCGCAGAAGAGTTCCCTGCCTTTATAGGCATCACCAAGGATCACCTGAAGGAACTAGCGCGATTGAGCGTGGACCCACAGGTTCTTTGCAAGCTGCCCGTAATCCTCTTCAAGCTTGGTGTCATACTTGTTTATATTTACTCGCTGCCAGGAATGAAGACGGATGGCGCAGTCTTTCATCTGAGCACCGGACATCCCGTAGTGGCGATGAGCCTCCGCTACCCGCGTCTCGATTATTTCTGGTTCACGCTTCTCCACGAACTCGCGCATCTCGTTTTGCACAACGACAAGCTTAAGGAGCCGGTGTTCTTTGACGTCGAGGCAGAGGAGTCAGAACTCACCGAAAAGGCAGCTAACCGTCTAGCGAAGGATTCTCTCGTCGACCGTAATTCCTGGCGCAACTGTACCCCAAAATACGACCCGAGCGACCGCGCCGTGAGAGCTTATGCTGCCGAGCAGGGTGTACACCCAAGTATCATTGCCGGCCTTCTTACTCGCGAGTCGGGGAACTACGCACGTTATGGTAAAATCATAAACGAGCACAACGTCCGTACCATAATCTTCAAACCATGATACAATACATTCCATTCCTCAAGGCGAAGCGGGGCGAACTCAACGCGATGAGCCAGCTAGCTCCCAATGTTAAGCAAGGGATTTGCCCTTTCTTCGACTTTCCTCTCAAAAAGGAGAACACTGATTCGACGAGCTACAAGCACGCTACGCAAAGCATCGCGGCGGGCCTAACAAAGCATTGGGGCTCCGATGCTGAGTTTTACTTCGATAATTTCGACATCCCGCAGACCCTTGAGGTGGATAGCACGGACCTTTACGCCTACGTCCTCAAGGCCCTAAAA
>JAQVLM010000199.1 GCA_028704125.1 Opitutales bacterium | reverse complement strand
GGTCGGCAGCGATCGAACTGCAGACCTACAGGAAGGCATACCGACTCCGGTTTTCCTTCCGCGCCACCTGGAGTGGCAACGGCCGGTGGGGCCGGGTTCCCGCCACCCATGAAGTGGTTCATGCCTTCATGGAATTCCGGCAACGGTTGCTGGAAAGGGAATTGGTCCCCCTGCTTGAGACCTGCGCCGAGCCAGTCTCGGCACCCTCCGGTGAGGACGGCGAACCGGACGGACGCCCCACCATCCGTCAGCGGGTCACCTACCTGACCCCGGCGCAGGCAGCCCAGGCCGCCTGAGCCTCCCCTCTCACCCCTGCGTCCGACCCGCACGGGTGAGAGAGAACCGTCCCCCCAAGGTAGGGCGAACCGTCCCGGTGAGCCGCCTCTTCCACCCATGCCAAAACGTATTATTTCCTCCATCAAACCCTCTTCCGGAGGGGGTGGCTTCAGCCATCCTCTATTGTCCATGCCCCAGCGGTTCAAGCGCCCCACGGCGGATGAGCGGGGACGCTCATCCCTACCCACAACAGGCCCATTCCCAAGGTAGGGCGAACCGTCCCGGTGAGCCGCCCTCTTCTTCCAGCCAATTCATCTCCCCATCATACTCTATGTGTTCTATGTGATCTTTTGTGGCTAACCTCATCTTCCCCAATCTTAAGAAACCCACACCCGTACACCCCATATCATGACCGAACAAACCGATCAGTTTCCGGATTTCGATATTATCTTCAACAACATCAAAACCACCTTGAACCGGTGGAAGTTCGCCAGGCACCTCATTGAGGAAGCACTCATCCTGCTTCCCTTTATCCTGGCACTCATTATGACGGTATTGCCCCCGCAATCCATGGCCAGCACCATTCTTCCCTGGCTCGTATTGGTCTCCGCAGTGGGATCCCACAGACTCGTCGTTCGCTATTTCTTCCCGCTGGAATACGAGGATTACCCCGGGGAATCATCCAAGGAATTCCTCAAAGCCTACATGGTGTTGCACCACTCACTTCCCTCCTTGGCTTACCCCCTGATCCACATCCTGATGACGGTGGTAATCGCCTATTCCCCCGATCTTCCCGGGAAAGCCATGGTTATCGTCGCAACCACGCTGCTCACTCCATTTCTGGCACTGCGAATCGACTACTACCTGTGGTATTATTACGGCCTCGATAAGCGTGCCGACTCAAGCCCGACGGAAAACCCAAAACCCTGAATCCGGACTTTTAAACCAACTCAGTCAACTAACCCAATTCAAACCATCATACGATGAAACTACTGGACGCCATTCACGCCTTCGAAGAGAAAACCGGAAGAAGGTCCACCCCCAAAGACCTCCCCGTGGTCCTCAAAATGTTCACCGTCGAGGAAGACCCGCTGGATCTGAACGAGGCCCTCATCCGCATGCTCGCATCCTTCGAGCAGCAGCCTCAGGATGACACCCCGTCGGAGCCCCGCAACCAAGCCCTCGATCAGCGTTATGCCGAAGTGAAGCAAGAACTCGGAATCGAAGACGACGACGATGAATACGGTTTCCCGACCGACCAATCCCTCGACGACCACACGCGAATCATAAGTATCATCGTAAAACGGTACCCCGAAATCTTTGACCTCAATTCCCCCCGCGACCGGCTGATATTGGAAGTCGCAGCCGATGCGAGCGAGTACCTCGACCCGGAACCCGAAGCGTGAGCATCCCTGTCTCAACCCGGTCGATCCACGCCAAACAGAACGTTTACTCAAAAAGATAAGCACTGCTTCAAGCGACGACTACCTTTACATTTACCGGTGTGCTCATGAAGATCATACAATTTTGAAGTAAAACCCTATCCAAATACAACAATCAACGTAATCCCCCCGCGACTTCATACGAAGTTGTGGTATTTTTGTATAAATTATATGAATAGCGAAACCCTAAGCGTACTAAGAGCAGTCATGGTCTCCACAGCAATGATCGTATTACTACCTGGTCAACCAATCAGAGCAGGAATCGCCGCCATTATTCTAATAACGGCATTCGCCATAACAGACTCACTATACTATGATTTCGAATATGACTATGATGATGACGACGATGATGATTTCGAAGATGACGACGACGGAAACACAAAACTCGCAAACGGATAGACCAGACAAATCATCGATATAACCCGAATAGGAAAATCTGAATGGGCACCACACTCGAACTGCAATTCCATTGAGGACGGACGCATTTCCCCACAAAAGACATATTTCATTCTTCGGATGCGAATTCGATTGTGAGCCCTCATTGAGCAACTTTACGTAGCGCTGTGAAAACATCCTATGGTAATCCACAAGGTCTTCGCGTGTAAGGTTCTCAAGATCGTCAATGCTGAGCCACTGATCCCGTTGCAGACGTATTTCCTCCACCACCGCCCTCGGCAGCGCATCCTTCAGCCGAAACGTTACGAAATTCCAGACCGGACCCTGCTCCCAGTGAGGAAGCTTCCCCCATGCACAAGCAGTCCAAGCGCCCCACTCGGATGAGCAGGGACGCTCATCCCTACCCGCAACAGCCATTCCCATGGTAGGGCGAACCGTCCCCGGTGAGCCGCCCTCTTCTCATGCCAATTCATCTCCCCATCGTGCTCTATGTGTTCTATGTGATCTTTTGTGGCTAACCTTTTCTCCCCCCAAGGTAGGGCGAACCGTCCCCGGTGAGCCGCCTCTTACCGAAAACCCGAACGTGCCATTCCTTCCCAAAGCTCTCTTCCGGAGGGGGTGGCTTCAGCCATCCTCTATTCCCCATGCCCCAGCAGTTCAAGGGCCCCACGGCGGATGAGCGGGGACGCTCATCCCTACCTGCAACAGGCCATCACCCAAGGTAGGGCGAACCGTCCCCGGTGAGCCGCCCTCTTCTTTCAACCCATCCCCCATCTTACTCTATGTGTTCTATGTGATCTTTGTGGCTAAAACTCCCCCGCCCAAGGTAGCGGGAGCATCCCTGCTCGCGCCTCTTCGGGGACAGGATACCGGGAAATCCGGTTCAAGTCGTTTCAGCGCACTATAATTGCTTTACTTTGGGAGGAATCCGCCGATTCTTGTTAGTTCTTGATGCGTATAAATACCCTATTTTCGCAATACCCCTTTGGTTCCCTGTTTGGAAAGGCTGATTCCGGGACTTTTTTCCCGACGGAATCCGGCATGCCTGAACGAGGGGCATTCCGCCGACTGATAAAGGGCCGAAAACACACCGACTGATTCAATCACCTGACATGGCTAAACCCACTGATTCTGCCGCTCCACGGAGTTCCAATCCCGATTACACGCAACATTCGATCCCTCCGAGCCGTTACCGGCGTTTCGGCGACCAGGAACGCGAACACTTGCCGGTGGAGGCGGACGACTTCGAGGACGGGGCATCAGCAGGGGCGAATATCCGGCGGATCAGCCCGACCACCGTCGCGGGTGCGGCCCAATGCCTGCTGCGGGCGGTTTACCGCGTGCTGAAGGTTCCGGCTATGCAGCCTTCTCCGTTTACCCAGGAGAGCATGGAAGACGGAAAGCATTTCGAAAAGGATCTTTGCGAAGATCCCGCTGCACGGGCGGTATGGGTGAAGCAGCTCAACCATGCGTTCGACCTTGAGCTGCCGGGGGATATCCGCCTGGTCAAGCTCCCGGATTTTCGTCTGAAAAAGAGCGAGTCGGTTGATGGGTTTTGCAAACGCAACAGCACGGTTCTCATGGAAATGCTCAGGAAAGAAGCGAAAGCCGGCCAGCCCGTCGTATTCCATTCTGTTCCGCTTTCGCACACACGCGAAGGTGCCCTGCTCGCCGGCACTTGCGACCTCCTGGTATGGACCGGTTCACATATGATACTCGGGGATATCAAATGCAGCGAAGAGGCCCGCACCAGCCATGGACTGCAGGTATCGCACTACCATCTTTCATGGAAGGAATGCATCGGCGAAAACGACTTCGAGCTCCATCCAGAGGCATTCATCATGCACTGTGCGACCGGCTATCGCTACACCCGGCTGGCGCCCGAAGCCAAACGCAAGGAATGCATCGGGTTCACCCAGGTGACCAAGATGAACACCGGAGCGCTTGCGACCCACTTCAACGCCCACCTTGAAACGCTGCTCAAGGCCGACAGCAACTGCCTGGACAAAATCGAGGAATCAGCCAACTTCATCGCAGCCTGCACCGAATGCGAATTCCGTTTCCACTGCTACCCGCGCTTTCTCAAGCAGCAGCCCGTCTCATTCCTTCCGCTCATGCGGGCCGAAACCGCAAGCATGCGCGCCCTCGGCATCCACTCCCTTGAGCGACTCGCGACTATACTTGAGGCAGGAGAAGGTGATCCCGTCTACGAAAAGGTATTCAACCTGCGGGAGCGCTCCCCCATGCAGATGCTTCTGCTCAAGGACAGCGTGGCGAAGGCCCGTGGCCGCAACGGCAGCTGCACCTTCCGGATCGCACCCGAGACCGCTGAAAAACCCCTATTCTTCGTCCGCAGCGGCAACAAAACCGCTTTTTTTCCTGACCCCATCGAACCCTTCCACACCTGCCTCGTGGTCTATACCGAAGCCGAGCGTGCCATGGCATGGGCCAAGCTGCTCGAGCTCGAAAGGAAGTCATTGCCGGGGAAACCCCTGCGCTTACCCCGGAAAACCTTTGTTCTGAGCGAGGAGATGCAAGAGCACGCCCACTTCCCCATTCCCAGCCTCACCCTCAAGCCGCTCGCGGAATGGTGCGCCCACTTCGATACCCACTGCAAGAAACGCAGCACCACCACGCTCGGACAGAGGACCGAATGGAACGAGAACAAAACCGATGAGGAATGGCGTGAACGCCTTCAGGATCTTCGCACCGTTTGGAGCTTCCTTCTCGATCAAGCCTACGAACCCGTTTCCCTGTAAACCCCTCCAGCACCCAGTCATGATCTACGCCCAACCCGTTTCCCGCGCAACCTTCGCCGCTGCCATCCGGATCGAACAGCAAGCAACCTATGAAAACTACGAAAAAGAGGCGCGCAGCACCCTTGAGGACCAGCTTCGTCTGGGCACCATCATCGGCCCCATGGTCATCGACAGCGTCAACGGGAACACCATCACCGGTAAGCCCCATCCCGGCCACCCCTTCAGCATCGGAAAATTCACACCCAAAGATAAGCTCACGCTGATCTTCCAGACCGAGATCGCCGTGCCAAATCTCCTCCGGAAAAGCATCTGGACCATCCGGGAGGACGGCACCTGCGAAACGGATTGGAAGGATTACTACGAAGATGCCCCAAAGGTTGGCGAGGTGTTCTACCTTATCAAGGAACTGACCGACTACCTCAATGAGTTCGCAGAGCGTCTGCTCAAACAGGCCAACAACCTCCGTGATTGGCCCGGAACGCAGGTGTGCGATTCCATGCGGAAGAGCAGCCCTCCAAAGGAAGGAACCGCACGGGATCGGGCATTGGCCGCCTGCCTCGACCCCGATATTCCCCTTCTCCTCATCAAAGGACCTCCCGGCACCGGAAAGACCGATCTGCTGGCCGAAGTCGCCGGAACCCTTGTGCAAAATGGCAAATCCGTACTGGTGCTCTCCACCTCCCACGATGCAGTCGACAACGCCCTCGACAAAATCCGGGCCCGCTTCGACCAGAACGCGATCGAATACGTCGTCAAGCACCCCAGTGGCAAACCACAACCCTGCATCTCCGAAACCGGCGTCATCGTGTCCAGAGTCTACGGGAAAGATTTCGTCTGCGATGATCCATATGACGACGAAGACGATACGATTTTTCCGAAGCTCATCGGCTTTGTGCTTGCTGCCGCCATCTACAAAGCCCCGGAAGGCACGCAAACCGGACGCGTTATCTGCTTTGACGAAGCTGGCCAAATTCCCGCGTTCAATACCGCGGCACTTGCCACCCTTGGGGACCGCCTGCTCTTTTTCGGCGACGAAGCCCAGCTCCCGCCCATCACACACGGAGCCCACGCCCCCGACACCTTCGGGGACCGCTCCAGCATGGACTACCTGCGTGCGGTGCTCGGCGCCACGTGGAGCATCGCGCTCGACCGCACCTGGCGCATGAACCGCGAGATCTGTGGGCTCATCCAGCGGCACTTCTACCCCGATGTTCCCACCCTCCAGCCAGAGCCCCAGGGCAACCCCGACGCACACCTCATCGCACCGGACGGCCAGCGCATCCCCGCGCTCATCCAGCACGCCCTGGCCAGTGAGACCCCATGCCTCTCGCTCAACCCGCCCGAGGTCGATCAGATTGTCGCCACCGTGCGCCACCTGCTCAAGTGCAAGATCGTCCTCGGAAAGGAAGCCCCCCGGCCGCTCCTCCCCTCCGAAATCGCCATCCTCACCCCCTTTCG
>JAQVLM010000198.1 GCA_028704125.1 Opitutales bacterium | reverse complement strand
TGTCCGAGGCGGATGCTCTCATGGCTCCCATCGAGCCGGATGACAAACTACGCCAGTTTCTGCTCACCAACCTGCGCCGCAGGGAAGACGGCAGACTCGATTGGATCATCCATCTCGAGTCCTTCACCGCCAACATGGACAAGCTGTCCGAACCGCCATTTGGTCCGGATGACCGGTGCCTCGAACCCATTCTTTTCCTCAGGGGCGAATTCTCCCGGTTCGTAACCGACGACGACCTCCGGACCATCCTCCGGCACTTCCCCAACGCCACCATTGGCTGTGTCCCCAATGCCGGCCACAACGTCCACTTCGACAACCGCGAGGCCTTCTGCAAGGAAACCCTTCAGTTTTTCGGCATCCCCGCGGGGCTCCCGCAGTCTTGAAGGCTTCCGGAGATCCGTACCCATCCATCCGCAAGGATTCTTCACGGTTGGGACCTCCCACCGCAAACACAGGCACGCCTTCGAGAACAACACAAAGCAGATAGGGCTGGCTTTTACCCTCTGTTCCAATACTATCCGGATCATCAGAATAACGCATTTTCGACAGGTCGGGAATACTGCCTGAATCCCACACTGAGAACCGAAAGCGACCGAGCGTTTTTCCGAGATTCCGGATAGCCATGAATGCCTCAACTGAACCCTCCAACAAAGCAAACTCCCGACTACGCATCGGTTTGGCACTCGGGGGTGGCGGAGCCAGAGGGCTCGCCCACCTTCCGATTCTGGATGTATTCGACAAAAAGGGGATACGGCCAGCCCACATCAGCGGCACCAGCGCGGGCGCAATTGTCGGAGCCTTGTATGCATCCGGGATGCCCGCTGCCAGAATCCGCGAATGGGCCGACAGCCGCATCATCGCAAAGGAAGACAAGCTGGGCGATATTTTGCGCAAGAAGCACGCCCTCAAGGCCATAGAGTTCTTTGACCTGAGCTTCGATCCATCCGGACTTATCAAAGGCGAGCGCTTCCTTGAGGTTCTCGGAGAAGCGCTGGGCGTCACCACATTTGAAGAGCTGCAAATCCCGTTGAGTATTGTCACGTCCGATTTCTGGAGTTCGGAACAAGTCATCCTCGACTCCGGGCCCATTCTACCCGCCATTCGCGCCAGCATGAGCCTCCCCGGAGTCTTCACTCCGGTTCAGCACCAGGGCCGCATTCTGGTGGATGGCGGAGGCGTCAACCCGGTGCCACACGACATCCTGACGGACTGCGACCGCGTGGTCGCCATCGACGTGATGGGAAATCCCGGCGAATCCAATCCGGAAGAATCCCCAAAGCTCTTCCGCTCAGTGATCGGCATGTTCGACATCATGCAAAATACCATCATCCGGCAGCGACGGGATGCCAATCCACCCGACCTCTATCTCAAGCCCGACATCCGTGGATGTGACGTGCTGGAATTCAACAAAGCCAACTCCGTTTATTCCAAGGGCGAGGCAAGCGCCCACGAACTCGAACACTGGCTCGACAGCCTTACCCAATAGCCTAAGTCAGACGCGCTCCAAATGGTCGAAACCTCGAAGTTGTCAAAGAAGGAAGTCCAAGAGCTGCAAAGCTATGTCTCGTATAGGACTACCTTATTGCGCGCCGGTTTCTTTTGCCTTCTTCTCATCTTTGTCGGGTTGTTTCTTTTCAATGTCATTGCGAGGCTGACTTCAGGCTTCACTCTATACGTCCTGTCGATCTCCCCTACTTTACTATTAGGCACGATCTTGTATAGGACATCGAAAAAATGGACCGGGGGACCAGCATTGAGAAAGAATATCCGGGAAGACCTCAAAAACGGCGTCGCTCGAGTGGATACCTACTCAGTGTTGGAAGCCGTCGAAATCGACGAACAAGAAGACGAGGGCGTTGGTTACTTTCTGAAACTGGAGGATTCACGTGTAGTGTTCGTTCAATCGCAGGAAGTTGATTCCTGGAAGAGAAGAGGGTTTCCATGGACGAGATTCAAAGTCCGAACAGCCCCCGTATCAGGCCGTTTTCTCGGAATCAGGAAGGATGGAGAACGATTGAAGCCTTCGATGGTAAGGGCGCCCCTTTCCCTCGATGAATACAAGTTGTTAAATCCTAAATCCAAAGAGCTTTTCGTTTTCACGGATTGGGATTTTGAAGCACTCAAAATCCCCAGCCAACGGACACAAATGAAGTCCATTCCGGAGCTTACTCTCCCCGTGCGGTATTCGGATGGAGTCACCCCGGTTCAGATCGGTGACATCGTCTCAGCCAGGCTTTGGTTCGCGTTTTTCCGAAAGCGAATCGGGCGGGTTGTCTACGTCCCTGGCATATCGAAGAAACACGGTGAATTTGAACATGACGGCCTTTGCTGGGTCGGAGTAAAGACGACCGACGGAAGTGTATTCGGCAACGTCGTTATGCCGGAGACCGGCTGCGTTCAGAAGAGCCTTCACTTTCTCGAACGCGATTCATCGAAATGTGATGTGGTTACTCCAGACACCGTATTTCCGGAGGACTAACCCATCCATCCAGACACTCCCTTCAGCCGATACTGATCTCAGCGACTAACCCACTTGTTCTCTCTATGATAGACACTGACTCCGAAGTCATCCAAGCCCGCATTGCGGAGGTAGCCCGGCGGATAAAAGATCTCCCGGATTCGGTGGCAGATGAGGTCGCGTTTCACATGACCGATTGGCTTGACGATCTCCGTGCCCTTTCCGGATTCTACGCCGATCCGAAAAGCCTCACCGACGCACAGGCCAGCAAGCTTCTTGTACATTTCCTGATTCATGTTCCAAATCATCTGGCCGCAGCGAGCAAGCTCTACATCGGAATGCCCGTGAGTGACATTTTTGATGTCGGGGCAACATCAGAGGACTCCGGGTAACATCGGCTGATTTAGGGCAAACGCTTTTTCGCCGGGAGAAACACGCTGTGACCCCGACCGTCGCTCTCCCATTCTCCCTCTCCTTAAAACCCACTGACAGGCTCCGCACAATGCGGAGCAACTCCACGGAACGGGCAGGCAATTCATTTCCCTTTCTCATCATTAGCAGAATTGCTGTCCGCCAAAGACTGAAACGAGATGAAAGGCGAACATTTGACTTTGCCGGATCCGGCGAGCGTGAGAGCCCTTCACAGTTGCTTTCGATGAAGAATGGACCACACTATTCACACAAACGGAACATTGAGGATTACATCCTTTACGTTCAATTTCAGTGTATGAGGATTATATCATCCAGCTCAAGCGATCCAAGGCTCACCGGCGGGAATGGTCGTCGTGTGTTTAAGGTCCTTAGAATTGGCTTCACATGTGGCATCTCTTTACTTGCTTTGGTCGCGTCACTTGTGATTGTGGCCTTTTGGCCCCTCACTCCAATACTCGAAGAAAACGTCGACTCCGTAGATTGGCTTCCGTCTAGCGCATCTGACATCACCTATTATTATGAGCGAGGATTCGGATGGCACCGCTTTGCCTGGGGGACGATGAAGGAGGAATTCTTCAGAGCTCATGCCGTCTCTGAGGGATGGAATCTGAAAGAGGTGGGAAATTTGGAGCTGAACAATCGATGGTTTTGGGGAAGGCAGCCGCATTTAAATGGGGGACAAGGGTTTGATGCGGATCGGGTTCGGAATGCTTTGGTCTACGAAGAACGGCAAACAAATGGTGGGGGAATGACTTGGGTATTTGACCTGGATTCAGACCGGTTCTACTATTCCGCAAGTCATCGATAGCAGTAGGGATGTTACCGGACACCTTGGTCTGATGTAGCTACCTGTCTTTTTCGTCTACTGAACTGCATAACCCACTTTCCGATCAGCCATGCCAGAACACCCCAAACAAGAAACAATCAAAGAAATCGAAGGGTGAAGGATACCTACTGGGTTGTGCGGCGGGTGACTCGGTCTGTCTCCCGTGTGAGGGAATCGCGCCCCGGCGTGTGGCCAAATTGCTCAAACTACCGCTCCAGCATCGTTTACAGTTCGGACGCAAAATGGGCACCGATGACTCCAATCATACATAGGGGGCCGGTTGCTGGCCATATATCCCTCGGATCCTCACCACGTTCACGTAGCTGCTTCTACCCCGTGGATTCCTTTTCACGGCCTCGGTTCTCTTTCACGGATTCCGCAAGCTCCTCAGCCTTTCTGACCGGTGGATTGACGTTTGGCCCGGACTGCCTGGGCCGATGCACAATTGAAAAACGGAACCCGGACTTGCCCAGTTGGAATATTGTGTCAATATTGACACATGGCCACCAACTTGAAAATTGATCTGGACCTTCTCAATGAGGCAAAAAGGATTGGACGCTTTCGAACCAAGAAAGAAGCGGTCAATCAGGCGCTCACAGAGTTTGTCCAGCACAGGCGACAGATGGAGATTCTCGATTGGGAGGGGAAAGTGGATTTTTTCGATGATTATGACTCCAAGTCCCTCAGGAATATTCGATGAAGCTCAATTTCGCAAACTCAGCGGAATCCTTGAAAGCTTTCCGGATCTCTTGGCCCGATCGGCAGACCACACTCAAGCAGCCGTGTTCTTTAATCTGTGCCGCAGAAACGGCATTCAAGGGTCTCCTGTGGATTTCCTGATTTGTGCACAGGCGCATCGGAACCGGATGGCAATCTTCACCGAAGACAAGGATTTCCTGGATTACTCAGCTTATATTCCAATCAAACTCGTCAAATATTGAACGGATGCGGCATCCGAACTAATTTTCCTATCCGAATGAGGGGATAAGCTACCCCTCTACAGAACACACAGGCTACCCGGGATTGGCCGGGCAGCCTGATGGTCGGATCTCGGAAGAGCCAAATAACTGATGCTCAGTTCTCCGCTGGTTTGTCGCCGACGATATGGAACACGTAGGCGGCGTCTTGCCCTAGATACTCACGCGCGAGTGAGGTCAGGTGTTCCTTTGTGGTGGACTCCAGCACACCCAGCCTCCCTTTGATGCGCTCATTGAACCATGGGGTTCCCTGACTGCGCGACAGTACCCAGCCCACCCAGCGCCCCGGATCACGGTCCGCATTTTTCTCCTGACTGATCAGCGGCTTCAGGGCACGGCGGTGTTGGTCCTTGGTGACTCCGTTTTCCGCAAGACCCGCCAAGACCTCGAGTGTTTTCTCCTCAAAGAGGGCGATGCGCTCCGGATCACACTCCATCTGGATGAACAATTGACCCGGATCGTCGGAGTCCCATCCGCACTCGGCACGACAGCTAACCCCATACGACCCGCCCATTTCCTCGCGAATGGCCCGGTTGAGTGCATCCTCAATAACCGATGCCAACGCTTCGACCTTGGCTGCCTTCTTCCACTGCACGCCGCTGCAGACCGGATAAACCAGAACCAGAGCGGACTTCGGATCAGGGCCGGCATAGCGGAATTCCTTTCGGTGAGTCGAAGTGAACTTGGGTGCGTCTTCAGGATTCACACTGGGGGCTACCTTGCTACGGGGAGGGAGTGCCCCAATGGTACGGGCGATCTCAGGTAGCAGCTTCTCGGTCTTGAAGTCCCCGGCGATCCCGATTTCGAGGTAGCCTTCCCGCAGTTGCGGATTCATCCAGGAAGCGCTGGCAGCGACATCCGCCCCCAACATTTCGGCTTTGGAAGGGTGCCGCAGACGCCAATCATTGTCCAAAATGAAAGGTTTCACGTGCATCTCAATCACCTCCGCCGGATTGGTCGGGGCATCCTTCCATGCCGCATTCATGTTCTGTTGATACAAGGCATGGGAGGATCCGCGGAAGCCCGGATCGCTCAGCGTCGCTGCCAGCCACTCAAGCAACATCGGGAAGTCATTGCGCAGGCCAACGGCATTGATCTCAAGCGCCAGATTCCCCATCTTGATCTCACCAATTGCAAACTGTTTCCCCATCGTCAGCTTCTGCACCTCCTCCAGGGAGTGCTTGCCCAGACCGCCAAAAATCAGGTGCAACGGTGCAGCAATCGCCATCCGGCGATCCTTGCTTGCGATTCCATTCACGCCCTCACCCACGCGCATGTTCACGCTGATCGAGTTCATCCGGGTGGACATCTCACGCAGGTTGACCCTTGCCCCGTTTGCAAACTCGACCCGTGTGATCTTGAGCTCCGGATCGAATTCCTTCGAAACAATCTCCCCGGGAGCTACGAAATCATTGTAGGCCCACTCAAGTTTTGCCTTTTCCTTCTTTCCTTCGCTGCCTGCGGCAAGAGCAGCCTTGTATGCGGCGATTACCGCATCCTTGTCCAACCCGGCTTGAGCCAGCTTGCCCTGAAGCAGGATCGCGCTGTGTTCCGGATTCAGGGCCGCCCGCAACGATGCTCCAATCTGCTTTCCATCCCATTCCTGGAACCACTTTCCGAGAAGCTCATGTTCCTGTGAAGGGTGCTGAAACACCGCACCAGGTGTCGAAAAAGTGTCCACCATCGCTTGCGCCAGTTGGGCAT
>JAQVLM010000197.1 GCA_028704125.1 Opitutales bacterium | reverse complement strand
GCTCCCGGCATGTAGTAGATGATCAGGTCATTTGACACATTTGAGTCCATCGTCGTCGGAGCATCACCAAGGAAAGTGATGGAGGACAAACGATTGCATTGGTAAAAAGCGTTCGCACCAATTGCATCGACACCAGCGGATACTGTCACCGAGATGATACCGGAACAACCTGCGAAAGCGGCTAAACCGACCGAAACAACCCCATCGGGAATACATAGACTGCCAGTCTTACCCGCCGGACACTGAATGAGCACAACCCCATCCTTACTCAACAGCAATCCATCCAAACTCTTGTAGCTTGGGTTATTCGCGTCGACAGAAAAGCTCGTCAACCCACTGCAATCGACAAAAGCAGTGATTCCTATCGACTCCAACGTGCCCGACAACGACAGAGTCCCGGAAAATCCATCACACCCCAGAAAAGTCCCATCCCCGATTGAAGTCACCCCATCGGGGATCACCAGATTGCCCGTAAACCCACTGCAGGAACTAAAGGCGTTACTATCGATCGACTCCAACGTACTTGGTAAGGTCAATGAACCGTCAAAACCACTGCAACCGGAAAACGCGGCAGATCCGATCGAGGTCACCCCTTCGGGAATAACCAAGCTACCGGTCAGCCCACTGCAGCCGTAAAAGGCACCCTCGCCAATCGAAACAACGCCTTCGGGAATCACCAAACTGCCAGACTTACCCGCCGGACACAGGATCAACGTTTGACCATTCTTGCTCAACAACAACCCATCCACACTGCTGTAGACTGAATTGTCAGAATCGGCCGTGAATCCGGTTAACCCTCTGCAGCCGTAAAAGGCACTTCCACCGATCGACGTCACACCTTTCGGAATCACCAGACCACCCGTCAATCCACTGCAACCCCAAAAGGCCGATACGCCAATGCTTTCCAAATATACAGGCAAGGTCAACGTGCCCGTGAGGTCTGTTCTTGCAAAAAATGCGATATTCCCGATCGCGGTCACCGGCAAGCCTGCAATCGTGTCAGGAATTACCGGGTTTTCAATCGCACCGGTGTATCCGGTGATGGTAACCTCGTCATTGGCGATCGTATACTGCCATTTGAACTCCTCACAGCTCACCCCCTGCCATATCGGCGAGGTAAAATCCGTCGCTCCCGGCATGTAGTATATCTTGATGCCAACTGGCGGAGTGTATCCGAACACATCCGTGCCCATCACCGGCGCGTTCCCCATGAACGTGACAGAGGACAACTCACTGCACCCGAAAAAAGCATAATTCCCTATCGAGGTCACGCCGGCAGGAATCACCAGATCTCCGGTTAACCCAGAGCACCCACTAAAGGCATATTCCTCAATTGTAGTAACTGATCCCGGTATTACCAAGCTACCAGTCTTCCCACGCGGACACCGGATCAGTATCGTCCCATCCTTGCTCAACAGTAACCCATCCACGCTGCTGTAGCTTGGATTGTTCGCGTCGACAATAACTCCCTTCAAGTCACTTAAATCATTAATCGCGAAAAATGAAATAGTCGCCAACGTACTGGGTAACGTTAACGTTCCATCAAACCCACTGCACGATTCAAAAACAAATTCCCCAAGTGAAGTCACCCCTTCTGGGATCACCAGGTCACCCGTAAACCCACTACACTGGGAAAAGGCGAGATTCTCTATTGAAGTCACCCCATCGGGAATCACCAGATTACCAGTTAACCCACTGCACCCACTAAACGCTGCAAATGGAATAGTCGCCAACGTGCTTGGCAGTGTCAACGTTCCATCAAAACCACTGCAACCGCCAAAGGCTGATCCACCGATCGAGGTCACCCCTTCGGGAATCACTAAGCTACCGGTGAACCCGGAGCAACCGTCAAAGGCTGCAACCCCGATCGTTGTCACGCCTTCGGGAATCACCAGATTGCCAGTGATGTCTGATCGATTGGAAAAAGCACCACCACCGATTGCCGTGACGGGCAGGCCATCGATGACAGAGGGGATCGTGATTGCGCCACCCGGCCCGGTATAGGCCGCGATCGCAACGGTGGTCCCATTCACCACCTCATACATGTAGCCGCCCCACTCTTGAGCGCGTACCCCTACCGCAAAGAGCAGAAGGCTGACAAGACTCAGGAAGGCACTCCGTTTCCGGAACCGAAGGAAGGGTTTTGTTATCATGGACGGGTGTTTTATGCTATGGGTTACGCGTACAATGGTTGAACTTCCCACCGGAACCGTCACCCAATGTCAATCTTTTGAAAAAAACATATAACAGTATAAGCAGCATAGGTTTTTACATTCAGTTACATTTATTCATGCGTTTGTAAAATTTTACATTTCCAATCCCGATCAACCTTTGTTCCAAAGGAAGAACCGGTCTCACACATTCCACTTCTTAAGCTGGAAATGCGTTTCTGAGTCCCGGGAAATCTGGATTGAAATAAGATGATTCTCTCACTAAGGCACCAAGCACACAAAGGAAGAGAAGAGGAAGATTTGTTCTCTCGCCCGTTTGACGCTGCATGCAGCGTCTGCACTCAAGCCGCAAAGGAAGAAGGTAGAAAGGGGGTATCGGGTATGACACAATATGAATTGACAATCTGCTGTTTGGCGCCAGCCAAACGTATGTGGCCCGAAGGGCTTGTAGCGAGCAAAGCGAGCGATGTTAAATACTAAGAATTGACTCTCGCCCGTTTGACGCTGCATGCAGCGTCTGCACTCAAGACGCAAAGCCGCCAAGGAAGAAAGAATTCAAGAATCTTCACCACGAAGCGCGCGAAGAACACGAAGGGGGAATGAGGGAAGGAGGGAGAAGTGAGAATCGAGAAAGGGGTTTTCAATCTGCGCAAATCTGCGGATCACCTATTCTCTGTGGATTCTGTGATCTCTGTGGCCAAATCCTCTTCTTTCGTGGTTTTGGTGTCTTTCGTGGTTAAACCCTCTTCTCTGTGCTCTCAGTGTCCTTAGTGGTTAATCCCTCTTACAACCTTGTGGCAAGGCCACAGGCCTAAGCACAGCGAGCGATATTGAATACGCTTTGATCAACAACGTTCGCGGATCGACTCACCCTTCACTTTCGACGTCCACTTTCGCGCTGAGTTCCCATTCGCAGACTATAGCATGCCCACCGGCACAGCCATCACACCTTCCGCGATCGGCAACCGCATCGGAACGAGCGAAATCACCGCGCCCTCGCCGATGGGCTGACCGAGAGAGCGCAATGCATTGAAATTGCGAATCGAGTCCTTTCCCGGGTTGGCGGATTTCTTAACCTCCACCGGATAGATAATCCCATCCTGATGGATCAGAAGGTCAACCTCCTTGGTATCCTTGTCCCGATAGTAATGCAACGGAGCCCGTTTTCCGTTATGCCACCAACTCTTGAGGATCTCACTCACGACCCATGTTTCAAGGAAAGCACCCGACATCGCACCTGCCTCCAGGGTTGCAGCACTCGACCACTCTGTCAGATATCCGGCAAGACCCGTGTCCAGAAAATAGAGTTTCGGGGTTTTGACCATTCGCTTATTGATGTTCGAATGCCAAGGATCCAGCAGATACACAATCCCTGAACTCTCCAGAATCGATAACCACCGCTTGGCAGTCGCAGGGTTGATGTCACTGTCACGGCTGAGGTCCTGCATATTCAACATCTGACCGGTCCTTGCAGCACAGGCTCGCAAAAATCTCAAAAACGCCCGCTCATCGCCAACGTTTGCAAGATCCCGGACATCCCGCTGCAGGTAAGTTTGGACATATGAACTGTAGAAAAGATCCCGCTCCACTGCAGGCCCGCCATAAAGAGCGGGAAAAGACCCCATCCATATCCACTGGAAAAGCCCGGGAAGCTGCATCACGGGCTCATCATCCCGCGCAGATAGAACGTCCGATCCCGGCAGGAAAGGAACCGAGTCAGCCTTTCCTATCAGTTCCCTTCTGGAAAGCCCGAGAAGATTCACGACCCCTACCCGACCCGCTAACGATTCAGCAACATCCCGCATCAGGTGAAACTGCTGAGACCCGGTGAGCCAATACATTCCGCCTTTGCGATCGCGATCGACCTCCATCTTGATATGCGGCAGCAACCCCGGAGCATACTGAATCTCGTCAATCAGAACCGGTGCCTTGAATCGCTGAAGAAACAAGGCAGGCTCCTCATTTGCCAACTCCCGTAACAGCGGATCATCGAGGGTCACATAGTTCCGGGAATCAGAAGCCAGATGCCTCAAAAAGGTAGTCTTGCCGATTTGGCGCGGCCCGGTCACCAACATCACCGGAAACTGGGATGCCGCCTGAGCAAAGAACCGCTCCAAAGTTCTTGGAAGATAAGTGAGTTTTTCGTCCATTTTATTACTTCATACAATTATTGGCCGATAAAAACGCCAGTGTCAAATCACCGGGATTGGATGCTTGAATCCAAAAAGCGACATCAATCCCATATGGTTCCAACACCATGGGTCGGTTGTAACGGAAGGCGTAAGCGTTCACCCCTCTATGAATCCGGATTGAAAGAAAGAGATTCTCTCGCAAAGACCCCAAGCCGCAAAGGAAGAAAGGGGTAAAGCCCCGATGAAGAATGGCCGATAGGCGATAAACAATAGCCAATGAATTCAGGTATCGTATCCATCCCATAATCTGCGGAAATCTGCGGATCACCTCTTCTCTTGAACAGTATTTGTCCGGAACAGTGGAGGATGTGTTCATGTCGCTTCAATAATCATCCTGTTCATCCTGTCTTCTCCTCTTCTTCTTTTTTTGGACAGGATTTACAGGATCTACAGGATTGAAGAAAGTATCCTCGCGCTGAGATCGCAGAGGGAAGAACAACATGGAAATGAGCTTCCAATAAGTGTCTATCAGTGTGCATCAGTGGTTGAATGTCTTTTCCGCTTCAACCCTTTGGCGAGGCACGAGCCATTCGACAACGTTCATGATCAAGACCATTCGACGAAGCTCATGATCAAGACCATCCAGCGTTCGCTGTTAACGTTTCGGCCAACCCGAAATCATTCATTCAGGATGTAGGTGAAAGCATTTTTATGAGATCCGATGCACTGCAAAACGTGATCTCATGAGATCCCACCCTCATGGAAAAACCCTCCTCCGACTGGCCAACCACCACTAGATTTTTCCCATCCGGATACAGGGACCTGAATGCATCCAGATTCCGGGTATTGAATACACCACTTGACCACTTGCACTCGATTGCAGTCACCGCGCCCGAACCTGTTGGTACCACAAAATCAATTTCACGTTGTTGCTTGTCCCTCCAATACAATAGCGATTGATCCGGGAAGTGGGCTCGCAACAGGTCAAGAACCAAATGCTCAAACAGACCGCCGCAATCCTCTGGTCGCAATGAATCCCAGCCGCGGAAATGGCATACGAACCCGGTGTCGAAAGCATAAACTTTCGGCTGTGCAATGATCTCCCGGCGCCCGCCTCCGCTGAACGGCCGGATCAGACGGATCAAGTGCGTGATATCCATGACATCGAGATACTGCATGACAGTGGGACGGGAGATGCCACAGTGTTTTGCCAGCGAGGTGACTTCCATCAGATTTCCACTTTGCCGGAAAAGCAGTTCACACAGGTTAAGAAAAGCCCTCCGCTTACCCACCGAAAACAACTCCTGAACATCCCGGGCAAAATAGGAATCCAACCACTCATTGTAGAAACCCGGATCAGGAGAAGCAGAGAGAAGCCTGTCCGGCATGCCGCCCCCCAACAACCGCTGTTCAAGCGACCGGCATCCAAAAGCCTTCAGTTCGTCCGGAAGCACCGGCACCAAATGCACCACCCGTTTCCGCCCTGTCAGGGAATCGCGGAATTTGCGGGTGGCAGCCAAAGTGGACGAACCGGTTGCAAGCACCTTCAAATGTGAAAACTCGTCGGCAGCTATCTTCAGGAGCTCGCTGGGATTCTCAATTTGATGAACCTCATCGAACACGACACATTTTGCCGCCACCTGCCTGAGGAGGTGTTCCGGATCTGCCAACAGCATCCGATTGCGAGGAAGGTCACAGTTAAAATACTCCGCATCCTTCCATTGCCTTGCCAAGCAGGTTTTTCCAACCCTACGGACGCCAGTGAGCCAGACAATCGGAACCTTCTGCCAGGCATCCTCGACTTTTCTCACCCAGAACGGACGATCAACCATGTATTCATTATTTACATTCCGCCGTCTCTTTGTCAAATTCGTTTTCCAGATTGACAAACTTAACGACCCAATGGCAAAAGCACTTTTCGGAGGATTCTGATCTCCTATTCTGTGAACTATGTTGCTCAGGCTTCTTCTTTCCTCTGTGGTGGATAGACTCTTAACCCAACCACGAAACATGTATCAGTTGGTGATAACGTGTTCGATGAAGGCATTGAGGTGCACGGCGAAAGCATCCGGATTCTCGAGATGCGGCGCATGCCCGGCATCCGGAG
>JAQVLM010000196.1 GCA_028704125.1 Opitutales bacterium | reverse complement strand
AGTTCACGGGCCACTTCCGAAAAGCGCGTTGACTCCCGTTGTTGGAGGGCAAACGATTGGATGAGGCGGTTGCCCTGAATGTCCTCAACGAGAACGCTGTTCATTTCCGCTGAGCTCTCCCGGACCTGCTTCCAGTTTTTTCTCGTGGCTTTGGCATGCGAAATTCCCAGAAGGACCACAATTGGAAGCGGCAGGATAACCAAGCCGGCCAGGATGGGTTGGCTGGAAAAAAGGATGATGACAACCCCGAGGAGCATGCACAAGGCGGTTACTCCCTGTTCGGAGCCATCCAGCAGGGCGCGTTCGACCTCATTCACATCTTCAACCACCCGGGATGCGATTTCACCGCTTTTTCTACGGTCATAGAATGAGATCGGCAATTGCAGGAGTTTGCCGTGAAGGTCTCTCCGGATGTCGATCAGCACGGTCTGCTCCAGCTTGTTGTTGACCCGGATGCGCAGGCAGTTCAGCCCGTCTCTCAACGCATAAAAAAGTGCCATGAGTGCCAATGCGCCCCAAAGCGGGCGGGTGTCGACCCTCTCGACCAACTGATCCACCGCTTTTCCGATGACGATCGGAATTGCCAAGGCAAACACTGTACTGGCCAACGCGAGCAACAAGGTCAGCCCAAACATCCCTTTGTAACGGAACAGGTATTTGGAAATGCGAAGAATCGAATTCATCTATGGCGCTATGGAATGGGAGTGTTCGCCCGAGTCAAGGGCTCGGGACAGAACGCCATCCGGAGTGAAGAACAATGGCTCAATGGGCGGAAAGAATCTTAAGGTGTCGCACCAGTGTTTCTGATGGCACCCATGTCCGGTTTTTGCTGTGCACCCATTTGGCGCAGGACTCTGGGGGGGCGACGACCTCAAGCAGGTGCACCTTTCCTTTTTCGAAAGATGGAGGAATGGTCGAATCCGGTATGCGGTGCCACTCGAGTGGAAGGCCGTGCGGATTAAACCCGATCTGATACCATCCGGCTTGGATACTGGATGGCCGGGATGGGGAAAACACAGGGTTCCTCCGCAGAAAGTCGGGGGGGCTGCTGAAATGATAGGCGACCCTGAACGCGACGGGCTCGGAAAGGAAAAAGCCGACGGCTGATGCCTGAGTGTCTGCCATGATTTGGCGATAGAACGCCAGAGGATCAATACCCTGTAGGTTGATCCCGTTCCAGGACCCGTGACGGTTGGGTTCGGTATAGTCTTGTCGTTGATACCATGCGTCGAAACGGCTGTTCAATCGCAATCCGATCTCGAGATGCAGGTGGGCGCGGCTGTGTGGGATGCGGATCGAAACCGAGGTATTTCCCATGATGCCGATTTGTTGTCCGGCCACCACGTTTTCACCGGCTTTCAACCCGCTTGCGACTGACGCGAGGTGGGCATAGAGTGAGTAGAATTCGAGACCATCCTCATGATGGGAGATCACCACGTAGATGCCGTAGCTGCTATTGCCGCCAATCCGGTTCACGTGAACCACTGATCCGGGGGAAATCGCGAACACCGGATCGATGGCACGGCCCCGTCGATCTCTTTTCAGCGGCTTGAGGTCCACCCCTTCGTGAAACCGTCGCCCATCGTTGCGGGTGCAGCCGAAAAGCGCGGATTCCAAGCGACCCGACGCCGTTGGCTGAAGGTAGGTTGCTTCCGGTTTCCCTTCGATGAAAGCCGTATTTGGGGTGGGCCAATAAAGGCTCATCGCGGGGAGCGTTGCCGTTGCCAAAGCAATCGCAAAAACTGCAAATGGGCACCATCTGAGCATACGGTTTACGCGTGCGGTCCAACTTGTGCCGCTACGGAGCAGGGAGCGCGCGGTGGGGAGATGCGATGCCTCCGGACTCGCTTCAGTCCTTCGCGATTGAGGCGTTAATGCTGCGGGCGATGGGTTCCAATTCTTCATCCGGGAGCTCAACAAAGAGGATGAAGACGCCATCGGTCAAGGCTCCTTCAAAACGACGTGCTCCAACAAAGCGGTTTCCGAGGGAGAGAACCAGTCGACGGCCTGTGGCAGTCGCACTTGTCGACATGAGGTGTCGGGATGCTTCGGGTTTGAAATGGAAAGCCAGTGCCTTTCCCATCGGCAGGGCAACCACATCCACGTTCCGGAGGTCTTCTTGATCAAATGCGGGGAAGGGGAGCAGTTCGATTTCGGAGCGGCTCACGGGAAGAACCGCGCGGTATTCCTGCCTTTGTGAATCCGGATGGGCGTGTTCAAGGAAGAATCGGGGGTCATAGGTGTTGTTATCCTGTTTCCGTCCCGATGAAACGCACGATACCGACGCCATCAGAACCAATGTGAGGAATAGCAGAGGGATGATGGACCGGATGTTCATTTTTCTGCGTCGGAAACTCTGTTCACCGGGGTAGGTGCGGACGGAGCATCGTTTCTGAATATGACACTGAGGCGCTCTTCAATGATTCCCATTTGATCCGGAGTGACCGTTGCAATCGGAACACGGTAGCGGTTTTTGCTGCGAACGTGAAGGAACACGAGAAACGGGTCTCCGTGTTTGGAGCGTTGGGATCGCAGTACCCGTTGGCGTTCCAGGTGAAGCGCCAGCAAAAAGAGGATAGTGGCCGCATCTCCGGTAAGCGGAGTTTTATCCCCGGCTGCATCCGGATCCGAATCTACCGGAGTCGCCATAGACAGGAATAGCTCTTCCGCAGAAAGAATACTCTGCCGGATATCGTTTGCGACCTCCGTGGCATCGGTCCGGATCTTTCGGGACCATTTACCGACAATCGCGTTTTTTGATGGAAGCGAATCCCATTCAGAGACCAGAATATCAATCCTTCTGAGGCCTTGCTCGAGAGTTTCAACTAACAGACACATTACCTCATCCCCGGGTTCAAAGGCCTTTCCGGACAAGCTGGATGCTTTCGAAAACGATTGAATGGGCCATTCGGTGATCATGCGCTGGGGGTTCGATTCAAGGGAGGCGCAGTCGGTTAGGCAAAGCTTTTTCTGGATTCCAATGCATTGCGAAGTGTGAGCGAATCCGCGTAGGTTATATCGCCTCCGCTTGGTAGCCCGAATCCAATTCTCGAGACGGTGATGGATGCATTGGACAGAATCACTTCCTGAATGTAGTGGCAGGTGGCCTCTGATTCAATGTCGTTGGCCAACGCCAGAAGGACTTCATGGATTGCCCCATTCTGAAGCCTGGATTTGAGGGACTCGAGGTTCAGGGATTCGGGGCCTATCGACTTGAGAGGCGAGATTCTGCCATGGATAACATGATACTGTCCCTTCCATGCTCCCGATTTCTCAATCGCGAGGAGATCGTTGACGGATTCAACAATGCAAAGCCGGGAGTTGTCCCGTGTCGGATCCGCGCAAATCGAACAGGTTTCTCCTTGGCAAAGGTTTCCGCAAACCGGGCACCGTCCTACTTGCTGCGCGGCTTCCTCAAGCGCCAGAACCAACTGACCCAGTTTCTCCGGACGTTCGGCCAGAAGGTGAATACAAATCCGTTCAGCTGATCGGGAACCAAGCCCGGGTAGCTGTTTGAGGGTGGAGTGCAGTTTATCGAATGCAGGAAACACAGTTCACGGGTGCTGTCTTTGCCGGGGCTCAGAACAATCCCGGCAGTGAAAGACCGGAGGAGATTTCGCCCATGGCTTCTTCATTCACTGCTTTTGCCTTGAGAGCCGCTTCTTGAACAGCTGCAAGCAGGGTTTCTTCGACAAAAGCCTTGTCTTCCTTGAGGAACTCCGGGTCGAGCTCGATTTTCTTGAACTCTCCCTGGCCGGTGATCACAATCCGGATCGCTCCGCCACCGCTGGAAACTTCAATTTCCTTGATGGACAACTCCTGTTGGAGGGCTTCCATCTTTTTTTGCATTTTCTGGGCTTGTTTGATCAACTTGCCGACGCCAGCCATACTCGTGAAATATTGTTGGATAGAGGTGAATCGGGAAAACCGGAATTGAACCCGTATTTTCCCGGAGAAGGGAAATTGGTCGGGACGACTGGATTTGAACCAGCGACCTCCACGTCCCGAACGTGGCGTTCTAGCCAGGCTGAACTACGTCCCGATGCTCGAAAAGAGCAGAAATGGATCAATGCGGGAAAGAATGAAAGCGTCCGTTTATGGGGAGTCAGCCAAGCGTTGTCAATCCAAAGAATGGGACAAAAAACGAAAAACGATCGTTCCAGTCTGGAATAGATGTTTAGAACTTGCTGCCGAACTGGAGCGTGGGATCTTCGTAATCCGCGTATTGTTCGAGAGCATCAGGATTGTGGAAGACCCAATAGAACGCGAAGATTATTACCAGTCCAAATATCACGAGAATCTTGTTCAGCTTTCTCATCAATATTAGGAAAATCATGATCCCCAAGCCCAATGCGATTTTCTTGAGTGTCTCCTGATCGTTTGCGAGATCTTTCCATGTGGCGTATGCAACGAGATATGAATATATGGAGGCAATCATGACAAATCACAGATGGGTTATAATTTTGAATATGAGGAGCTCAACCGGGAACGCAAGCTGATTCGGCTGGAATGGTAGGTGGAATTGTGGGACAACTGGATAGCGGTGGGACTAAAAGAACACTTCAATACATGTTCTTTGCAACGCATTTTCAGATTTCTTGGATTTCTTCAAAAAACACGGCACTTTTGAGAGGCATTTGCCGTCGGATGCTCTATTGGACATCTTTGCCATTTTTGCTTTTGACAGAACTCAGGTGAGGCGGTTTCATGGATGGCATCAAGCCACTTGTTGCTATGGATACCCACCTCTACTTTACCCTGTTACCGGAGGCTTTGGTTGCCTCCCATCTTGCTCCGGAGGAATTCGGCAAGTATCAAGCCGTTGGAGTTCATCACCGATCCAGTTCCCAGTCCGTCTTCTTTGAGATCAATCCGGATTTTGACTCCTCGTATTTGCCGGTGCGTGAGATAGTGCAGCGGTGCCGTCCTCATGATGACGGATCTCCGAGGAAATCGACCTATCTCGGGGTGTATCGTGTGCTGGAACATCTTCCGCTTGAGGCTTTTGGGGCACTTTATGTCACCACTGACGATGGGCGGGTGCTGCAGTTGGATCAAGGAGCCTATGAGGAAGAAAGTGATTCCGGATTGTATCTGTATCAGGAATTCGTGCCTGTTCAGCCGAGGGTGGTGAGTTCCTTGTATCCGAGTCGGTTCAGCCGCTTCATTACCGATCGCAATCAGCCGGTTTCGGTGGATAGAATCGTCTTCTGCGATTTGAGATTGGATGATCTCGCGAGGGATCCAATCAATGGAAACGGAGATGATTTACCCTACGGTGATCTGGCCCATCTCAGAGACTGCCTGGCATCCGTCTGGCGGAAGGGAACCAAGGATGTGAAGGTGGTTAACCGCTTCTTCCGCCGGCAAATCCACTTCCGCATGATCCGGCGTGGGTTCTATGTGGGTGGAGGCAACCAGATGCTGTATTATCCGATGCCTCCGAAAGATGCCATGGAGACGATTCACTACGAATGGTGGCGTTCGGCGCAGACGCAGCTTTGAATCGATAGGGCACGAATCTTTCAGTATCCAATTTAGGTCAACAACTCACTTCCCACGCTTATGATGAATATGGAACCAATCTTCTGGCTGACACCCGCGAGCGCAATCCTCGCATTGTTCTTTGCCTTCATGTTTTTCCGGTGGATGATGGCAAAGGATGAAGGCACCGAGACGATGCAGCGCATAGCCGCCCATGTCCGGGCAGGGGCACGGGCCTATCTGGGGCAGCAGTATCGGGTTGTGGCGGTGGTGTTTGTTGTTCTGGCTTTGGTTTTTGCCTACATGGCCTATGTGCTTCAAGTTCAGAATCCTTGGGTACCCTTCGCTTTCCTGAGCGGCGGTTTCTTTTCTGCGTTGGCCGGGTATTTTGGCATGCGGACGGCAACGTATGCATCCAACCGGGCGGCTGCAGCTGCGCGGGAATCCCTGAATGCAGCTTTGGTTGTTGCCTTCAGGAGCGGGGCTGTGATGGGCCTCGTGGTGGTTGGCCTCGCATTGCTCGACATCTCAATCTGGTTTCTGGTTTTGAATCATTTCATTGGTGATGATGGAATCCCCGGCCAGAAGCTGGTCATCATCACGACAACAATGCTCACCTTCGGAATGGGCGCTTCCCTGCAGGCTTTATTTGCCCGTGTAGGCGGCGGTATTTTTACGAAAGCAGCGGATGTGGGTGCGGATTTGGTCGGTAAGGTGGAAGCCGGAATCCCGGAGGATGATCCGAGAAACCCGGCTACCATTGCGGACAACGTGGGCGACAATGTGGGTGATGTGGCGGGAATGGGGGCAGACCTCTATGAATCCTATTGTGGTTCTATTCTGGCAACTGCCTCCCTCGGTTCAGCGGCATACGCTACTCAGCCTGGCATGCAACTTAAAGCCGTTCTTGCACCCATGATCATTGGCG
>JAQVLM010000195.1 GCA_028704125.1 Opitutales bacterium | reverse complement strand
GTTTCCCCCAACGATTACCAATTGCCGGCATCCCGTCGCCGAAAGGTTCGCCACAAACTGGTAGTAGAGTTCCTGGGATCGATTTCCCGGAGCCGGAGTATCAAACACATCCCCGGCAACCACCACTGCGTCCACCGCGTTTTCCCGTATTGTATCCAAGAGCCATTCCAAAAACGCTCCGTGTTCGGCATGGCGTTTCCGACCATACAACAAACGTCCGATGTGCCAGTCAGCGGTGTGAATGATCTTCATGCACCTTGTTGAATTGTCATCCAACAGAGGCCATGACAACCCGAAACAAGATCAAACCTTGTTTACCCAGTTCCGCCAACACAGGCAGAAGAAAAGGATAGCCGATCAGAAGCGGAAGCGGGCACCAGCCTCTACAGCCACATCATCGCCCATTTCAATGCGATTCTGACGGATTGTGATGTCATCCACCCAGAAGTAACGCGCCGAAAGCATGAATTGAAGCTCAGGAGAAAGCGTATAACCGACTCCGGCAAAAACCTGCATCACAAAAGTGGTCTTGTTTTCTTCAATTCCCGGGAACTCGACATCGATATTTGCCACCCCGGCTCCAGCTCCACCTGAGAAGAAGAAATCACCAACAATCGGAGTCTCCAAGCGGTAATTGGCCATCAGCGGAATGACCGACACGTCCACCACTCCTTCACTTTCGTCGATAAACCCCACTTCGATCTCGGCATTGTGGGCGAGAACGCCGCTCGTGAACATTTCAGTTCCGATACGACCAGTGTAAATCATGTCCTCGCTATCCTGCAGGTAACCGACAGTGCCATCCAGATAAGCAGCGGATGCCGAAAGCGACGCAAAAAGAGCAAAAACTGAAAGAATGTGGGATTTCATTTTGAACGTTTCTGAGAAATTACAGGTCTACTTATCCCTAATCTTTACAAAGAGGTCAACCCAGATTTGCCGTTCCAGACCGGATTCCGGCTAAAATTTCACGAAAAACACTATCCGGTTCGACCTTTAAGCATATTTTGTGGCATCCCACAGCTTCCGGGACATCCAGGGACACTGCGACCAACATCAGTCGCCGGATACCCCAATGACCCTCAAAAAACCGGTTCTGAACTCCATCGCCGTGGCGGGTATCTCCGATGATCGGATGACGCAGGTGTGCCATGTGTCGGCGCAATTGATGGCGACGCCCGGTAACGGGTCGAAGCTCAACCAATGAAAAACGCGCCGATGCATAACGGCCCAGAGGAACAGGAACCTCGAATGCCTCAATACCCTTGTAACGGGTAACTGCATCCTGATGCACCACCGGTTTCCGCCGGGTTCTCCCGACCACCTCCGGAAGCAGCGGATAGTCAATCACGCCTTCGTCTGTCAGCCACCCGCGCACAAGGGCGAGGTAGCGCTTATCCACGTGCCCTTCCCGGAATGCCGCGGAATAGGCCGAAGCTCCTTCCGCGGATTTGGCGAGAAGCGTCAACCCGGCAGTCGGTTTGTCCAAACGGTGAACCGGGTATACAAAGTAACCCAACTGTTCGCGCAACCGCTGGACGAGGGCATCGTTTTCGTCGGCATCCAAACGGGTACGGTGTACCAGCAAGCCAGCAGGTTTATAAACCACCACACAGGTCCCGTCTTCGTAAACAATGGGAATCGGCTCAGACATGAATCGCAAATCACCACACTCCCGAAACCGGAATACCGTGAAAAGGCGGACACAGGAGTATTCCAACTACTCGCGCTTCCCGGCCCATTGCACGGCTCCGATAAGGTGCTTTCTGAAAGCCGGATCATCATATATTTCGATGGTGTGACCCAATGCGGTCTGAAACACCCGCCCTGCCTCAATTTCGCGAAGCCAGGCCATCGGATGATCCCCCATCTTCAGATCCACGCCCTTGAACCAGGGATTGTTGGATGTGTCATACGAACTCTCGTCAATCGAGAGCAGCACATGCACGTCTTCCCTCGGGCTGCGGTCAAAAGAATAGAACTCGTCTTCCCACGCCACCCGGTCCGACTCAAAATGGCGGGTCGACGCATGGCTTGGATCCTCAACGATCAGGGTGCCCTTGCACACGGGAGGATGCCCGGTGAAACGGGCGCCAATCACTTCACGGAACCATTCCCATTCGTACTCCGTATCCGTGCCGCCGCTGTGAATCCCAACCAAACCACCGCCAGCCTTAACAAAGCGTTCGATGGACTGTTGTTGCGCCGGAGAAAAAATATCACCGGTCGTCATGATCAGGACGACGACATCCATCCGCTTGAGGACCTCGTCGTCAACAAATGAAGCATCCTCGGTGAAGGTGATGCTCCAGTTCGACTCACGGGCCATCTCCGAAAACGCCTTAATGGCATTCGGAATCGATTCATGCCGGAACCCGTTGGTCTTCGAGATCGCGAGCACATTCAAAGGTCCGGGAGCTGAATCCTGAGCGAAGCAGACGGAACCCATAATCAGGGAAAGAACAAGAAGGGGTGTTTTCATTGTGCTTGAATCATCTTCATTGCACCTCCAAAGGGCGAGTCAAATCATCCGCACACAGATGCGAAGGCGTTGAATGCGTAAAGGGAAAGGAGACGATAGGAAGCCTACAAAAGCCGCCCCACGCACCGCTTGCATTCAGAGAGATCCGTCAATCGTCTGAAACCCCTTCAAAGAAGTCCACCCGACCCGACTTCAAATCGTATTCGGCACCAACGACACAGAGTCCACCCTTCTGAAGGTAGTGTTCCAACACAGCCGACCCCTGCCGCAGGTGCAAAACCGACGAGCGAATGTTCGCACGGATCGCATGATGCATCAACTCCTCGGGACGGTTCCGCAGATCAGTCTCCATCAAGGTCTCAACCGATGGCCGGATCCGGCTCACAATTGAGCGCAACCCAACTGAACGCTTCTCGGCTGGCATCTCAAGCTCCTGCAAAGTCGCCGCGACCGCGCCACAGCCGTTGTGCCCCAACACCACCACCAGGCGCACCCCCAGCCGGTCTACCGCATACTCCACGCTCGCGATCTGCGAGGACGCCACAATGTTTCCGGCTACCCGGATCACAAAAAGGTCACCCAGTCCCTGGTCAAAAATGATCTCAGCCGGAACCCGGGAATCCGAGCAACCCAGGATGATCGCAAATGGCTCCTGTCCGACCAACAGTTGGGATCGCCGCTCATGCCCAATGCACAAGCAACCCACCGGATCATCCGCCACATACCTCAGATTACCCTCGCGAAGCCGGGCGAGAGCCGCTTGCGCCGGAATCATGAGACCGAAGCACCATTTGCGCGGCGGCGGCGATGAAACTCACCTGCGGCAAGCCCAACCAACAGCAAGGCACCCCCTGCCACCGTTCCGGGCTCTGGCACCGCGGAGGCAAAGCTGATGTCCGAAATCGAAATCCCCTGATCTCCGGGGTTTCTCTGCGAGAAATTTCCGGCATAGTAGCGAAAAGTCACCGTATCCACCACCTGCTCATCCCAGGACAAACCCAGAACAACGTCTTCAGAATCCGGAGCCCAGTAGGTCCCTCTGTACTCATCCCCGCGGGTTGGATCGACAACACGATCAATACTGCCTGAATCATAGTCTACCGTCGCCGGATCAACATCCACACTGTTGAGCGATCCACCGATGTCTGCAATCACATCCTCAAAGGTACTGGTATTCTGAGTGGCTCCCCCGTTGTCGATGTCGAAAAGATCGAACGAGAGACCCGTCACCGCTCTGGAGAAACTGATCACCACTTCAACGTATCCGTCGTAATCCCTCCTAGCCGCGTTCATGTGCAGGTGAAGCGCTTCATCAGACGGATTCCCGAAGCTGTCGAATCCCTCACCCGTCTGGCCGGGTCCACCGTCGCCACCCAGGCGCCGGTTGTCATCGGGTTGATTCTGACCATTCCATTGCGCCCAAGCCGCGCCAGTGATCGCGAGCGAAATCGACACATCCATTCCAGAACCGTCCACGTTGTAGAAGGTCTGATTGGTAGCGCCTCCAGCCCAGTCAACCGATTCCCAGTCCAATACAAAGGCATTCGACACCGCAGTGATCATCAACCCCGCGATACCCGAAATAACCCAACGCTTCAAAGTAGTATAGCCCATAAGTGTCCTCTGAGGCACTAACAAGATGCCGATATTTTCCAGATTGCAAACGTTTTCAAATTTTTTACAAAACAATCCTTGACATTCAGATTTGGACTGTCTTTTCAGCTTCGTTTCGTCCCAAAGTGGCGCATTCCGAGCATCCCCAGCAAAGAAAATTCGATAATCATGGTTGCCGGCTCTGGAACCGCCGGGTTGAACTCGACCCCGCCGAGCCCAATGAACTGCCCGGAAGGATTGTTGCGCGCCCGTGGGCCCGTCGCATAACGAAAGGACACATCATCCACCACGCCAGTCTCCCACGACACATGAATCAGCGAACCCGGCTCATCTGCGGAGACTCCCGAGTAACCCGTGGTGGATCCCCCATTTTCGGTTGGGAAGACGGTCGAAGTAACCGTTCCCGGGACATAATTGATTGTTGCGGCAACACCCACTCCGGACGCACTCCCCTCAATCCGTTCAATCAGGTCATCGAAAGCGTAGCCACTGTTGCCCTGCCCATAGTTTCCGGGTGAGCCATAGTTGACCCCGGAAATGTCAAACCCGACACCCGAGACCGCCCGCGAAAAGCGAATCCGCACATCCATGTAGTGCGAATACCGATCACTGTCGTTGAACGCATCCATTGAAAGCACCAAAGAGTCCGAGCCATCTGTTCCGCGCTCAACCGAGACCTCCGAGCTTTGGAAGCGCGCATCCGACAGGGTAATGGAAACGCTAACATCCACCCCCGAACCATCGGCATTGGCATACTGCCCTGCCCTTCCATCCGCACTCCAGACCACGCGATCCCAATCCATAACAAAAGCAGTAGCCTGCGCACCTGCCAACAGCAGGACGGAAAGCAAACAGGCTCTGATTACGGATTTCATTATTCTTTTTACATTAACATTTTCATTCACAAATACTTACATCTAATTATCGGCAAAAAGACCAATCCCTTGAGCAAAACCGGTTCAAGCCTTTACACATCTCGAATCGCTCCTACCAGACAAACGGCCCGTTTCTTGATCCGATTGCGAAAGCTGGCCCTGTCGGACCCATCCCATCGCCGTTCTTGAACAAAACCGCGAATTCAAGACCGATTCCCCCGGAAATGGATTTTTCTCTTCACTTGATGCCAGCTGTCGTGATTCGATTGGCCAATGCCACACACGCGATCGTGCGGCAATCTGGACCATAACCCCCGAACCAGAGGCATCCCCATGAATGATCATGCAATGAGTCGCAGGAGTTTCCTGCAAACCGTGGCCGCGGGCAGTGCCGCAGCCCTTCTGCTTCCCAACCCGCTGAAAGCATCAGTTGGGGCAAAGGATCCGCTGTTCCGCATCTCACTGGCGCAATGGTCGCTCCACCGCCATTTCTTCGAGGGAAAACTCAAAGCGATTGATTTCGCCTCCATCGCAAAAAACAAATTCGGGATCGATGCAATCGAATACGTCAATCAGTTCTTCCGGGAGGAAGTGCGTAATCGCGAGTGGATCGCCAGCCTTAAACAGCGATCCGACGATCTCGGAGTCAAAAACCTCCTGATCATGTGCGACGGACTGGGCAACCTGGGCGACCCCGATGAAGCCAAACGCATCCAAGCGGTCGAAAATCATTTCATCTGGGTCGAAACCGCGAAGTACCTCGGATGCCACAGCATACGCGTGAACGCAGCCTCATCCGGCACATGGGATGAACAACTGGACCGGGCCGCGGATGGACTTCACCGCCTCTCGACATTTGCATCCGAACACGGACTAAACGTCATCGTGGAGAACCACGGAGGCTTATCCTCTAACGGCGAATGGCTCACGTCGGTCATCCGGAAAGTCGACCTGCCCAACTGCGGAACCCTCCCCGACTTTGGAAATTTCAGGGTTTCTCCGACCGACACCTACGACCGATACAAAGGGGTCGAGGAACTCATGGAATATGCTTTCGCCGTCAGCGCGAAATCCCACGATTTCGACGAAAACGGAAACGAAGTCCATACCGATTATCGGCGTATAATGAAGATAGTGCTCGACGCCGGATACCGCGGATATGTCGGCATTGAATACGAAGGCAACGGGCTCGGCGAAATGGAAGGCATACGCGCAACCCAACGCCTACTCGAAACCGTTCGAAATGAACTGAGCCCAGGCATAATCTAGGCCCCGCCTTCCAGTCTTTCAACCCTCCCCATGAGAGAATTCCCCCATCGGAGCGGGAGCATCCCTGCTTGAGTCCTTGTTCGATTTCTTGCGTCCCACGAATATGGCGAGCAAGGATGCTCCCCCGCTTTAAAGAGGACAACAGGCATACCCAAGGTAGGGCGAACCGCCCCAGGTGAGCCGCCTCTTCGATCCATACCC
>JAQVLM010000194.1 GCA_028704125.1 Opitutales bacterium | reverse complement strand
CCGAAACGCCGGTTGTTGAAGAGGCCGAATCCACTCCTCAAACCGAATTGTCTGACACTAACGACGAGCTGACGGATTCCGAAACGGCTTCTGATACAGAGCCCGAATCGGCCGAGCCTGAAGCCGTTAATATCGAGCCCATCGAGCCAGTTGCTGAGGAAATCCCCGAAGCACAGGACACTCCTGACGAATCCGCACCTCAACCGGAAACAACCCCGGAACCAGAACAGGCCGATGGAATCATCGCACCCTCGCCCGAGCCCGAAGAGACCCTTGAAACGGAGTCCGTCGCCGATGTCGCTCCTGCAGAGGAAACCGAACCTGAGGCAGTCGGATCGGAGCCTGAGGCGATTCCCGAACCTGAGGCAAAACCGACCGCCGGGATTGCTCTCGAGCCGGTTGAAGAGCAACCCGAGTCCACTCCTGTTCCCGAGCCCGAAACAGACACGACTAACCCAACGGAAGATCCGCTATCAGAAACCGGTTTCATTTCTCACGATCAGGGTAATCAGACTCAGGACTTGCCTGCCACAACTGAAGCAGCAGTTGAGGCAGCAGAGATAACTGGAACGGATATCTCAACAACGGAAGCAGTAACACCAAGCAATGATGCTCCCGATGCGTCTCCTCAGGAATCACTGCCTTCCCTCGGCAGCATTGAGCAACCCTTGCATTCGATTTCCCGCATCGCCAAGCTCATGGCGGTTGAGCAACCGGATGCCCAACGCATTAAAGAGTATGCCGAAGCGATTGAAGAAAGAAGCAATCGGATGGCTGAGCAGATTGAAGAGTTGAAGTCCATGCTGAAACAAGCGCGCACTCAGGGTGCCGCCTCTTCCAAACAAGGACCTATCGACATCAGCCGGCTCGCCGAAATACTCGTGAATGAGGCATCAAGCCTCGTCTCGTCATCCGACAAAAGGGTTCAATGCAACCTTTTGGATGCAGATTCCCTGTATGGTCTTGGCAACGAATCCGGCCTCACTCAGGTGATCAACAGCCTCATCGACCTCGGATTGCATTGTATTGATTCCGGATGCGTCCACATCGACGTCAGGTCAGATGCAAACGAACCGTTGGAATCGATTTCCGAATCCTACGATTTGAATGGAAAAACCCTTGTTCCCGATTCAAAGCGCGAAGTCATCATCCAAACACGATTCCAGACATCACCCTCGATCCGGAAGTATCTTGAATCCGCATTTGGGCCAAATCCCGATTTTGACGCAATCGAAGACGACCCCGCAATTGCGATCCTCGCCGGGATCGCAAGCCGTATCCGGCTATCGGTTAGGGCGATGAACGGCCGATTCATTTTCGAAACCCCAGTCGCGGACGAAGTCATGGTCCAAACCCAATGGGATATGCAGTGTTTGAGAGAAGAGATCTGATATCGGCTCGCTGACTCCATCCGAGTATTCCACTGCGCAGATTCGGATGTCGAGAATCGGACATCGGAGACAATCCTGAAGAGCCCCTAACAACTCATTCCAAAGCGATACATGAGGGTTTGTTATCGGGCACGTGGATGGGCCTGAAGGTGTGCTTTTCGCAAACGATCCATGGTTACGTGCGTGTAAATCTGGGTCGTGGCAAGATTCGCATGGCCCAACAACTCCTGAACCACCCGAATGTCCGCGCCTCCGTCAAGCAAATGGGTCGCATAACTATGCCGCAGTTTGTGAGGGGTGATGTCCGCTGGCAGGCCACTCAAACGCAGGTATAATTTGAGACGTTCCTGAACCGAACGCACCCCGAGACGCTTCCCCCGTGCATTCACAAAAACCGGCCCGCAGCCGCCCAATCCCGCCACATGCCGGTACTGTCGCAACACATCGGCACATACGTGCCCAACCGGGCAAACCCGCTCGCGCGAGCCTTTTCCCAAAACCCGCACGCTGCCTTGCGACAGATCCACCCGATCCCAATCCAGTCCAACCAGTTCACTGACACGCAGTCCACCACCATAGAGCACCTCCATTGCCGCCCTATCCCGCCAAGCCTCAAACGCATCGGATCCGCCGGATTCCAAGCGTTTCATAGGCGCTTCAAGCAATTGAACCATCTGTTCTTTGCTCAAATAAACCGGCAGCATACGAGGCATCTTTGGAAGCACCATTCCTGAAGATGGATCGGCAGCCACCCTACCGTTTTCGACCAGAAATCCGAAAAACGACCGGATCGCTGAGAAATGGTTATGAAGCGTCGTTCTGGAAAGGGTTTTACCGGATTCCACAAGGTAATTTCTAAGATCCCTGGTTTCGAGTCTAATCCAGCATTCATTGCCGCTACCAGACGACGGCAACCAGCCTCTAAGGCGATTCAAAGCACCCGAGTAGTTCCTCACCGTGCAGGGCGACATTCTCCTTTCCCATTCCACATGCCGAATGAACTCAAGGACCCAGTCCTCCCCCTCCGGCTTTGATCTGGATGTGTTCACACGATCCGCTATTCAGCACCTAATCTTTGTGCGCTTCACGGCGCAGGAACTTGACCACATCCTGAAACCGGCGTTCATTTGCCCGGTTCAACTTCATCAGGCGTTCATGGGCTTCAAGAATCATTTCCGGACTAGCCTCCGCTCCTGGTTCAAGACCCTTGATCGTGACCTTGTCTTCACATTTGCAGCAATCCGTCGGAACATCGTCCTTAATCGCAACAGTCGGGAGATGGTGAAGCCCCAGACCCCGGATCAACTGCTTATTGCCAGCACTCAGATTCGCCAAAATCACGGAACCATGGGGTTCATGCTGCATCGTTTTACAGGCTACTCCAGCCAACACCCCAAGGAATGTGCTGTCCATCCCCAGGCATTCCGAAAAATCCACCAGAAACTCCCGATGCCCAGAGGATACCATCATCTCAAAAAAATCATTCACAGGCGAACAATTGAGGTAATTCGCCTTACCGTTGACACGAACCACCACGGGATTCGAATCAACGCAAACAATGAAATCTGGAGCGTCCTGTTCAGGCATACTGGCTTGATAGGAGGGAATAATGGGCAAACGAGCCGCTTTTCCGAAGTGCCGCGATTGAAGTCTTCATGTTGTGCTTTGGCAATGCCTTTTTGCCATTGGTGTTCAGTTTCTCTTCAGAAAACCCTGCCTCCATTCCGATTCCTATCATCGGCACAATCGTCGATTCCTTAATGATCGAATGCTAAAATCGACGGATTCCAATCTGCCTGAAAATCAGCATTCATTGTGCCCGGTCCTTCGGGTTGATGCCCTCACAACGGGCTGAGTCGGGAACAGGATGGTCGATCGGGAATCCCTTGGCTTTGAATCCTCATTTCGAAGATGGGCATCAATTTGATCAACGAGAATGTCCACAGCCCGCGATCCCATCTCTTTCAGCGGTTGACGAACGGATGACAAATGCGTCGTTCGGGCGACAAGGGTGTCATCGAAGCCACAGACTGCGATGTGCTCCGGAACCCTGAATCCGTAATCACCAAGAGTTTCAATACAGGACACAGCCACCAGATCATTGACGCAGAAAACGGCGTCTGGCAAAGACTGCGCAAGATGGCTATCCATCCACTCACGCAAGCGACTCCTCACGACATCCATCGTGTAATCCGTCTCAATGACGAGATCCTCGTCATATGGCATTCCAGAGTCGAACAAGGCCTGCCGGTATCCGTCCAACCGTCTGGAAGATCCGGTCCGATCAAAAGGCCCGGCGAGATGAAGAATTCTGTGGTGTCCTTGTCCAATGAGGTGCTTCACCATTTGGTAAGCCCCTTCCTTTTCATCGCTTTCGAGATCCACCACGCCCGGGATCGGTTCATTCGAATGCAAGGACACAAAGGGCACATTGGTGGGTAGTTGTGACACCAACTCATGTTCAATCACCGGAGCCACCAGAATCATCCCGTCAATGCGACCATCGCAAAACCGGGAGATCTGCTCCATGTGCTTCCAATCCGCCAATGTGAAAACCGTAATATTCTGGCCACGCCGATTGGCCGCAGCCATGATTCCATCGAATACTTCAAAAAAATACAGATTCAACTGGTTCCCACTGAATACCGTCGTCACCCCCAATGTGTTCATCCGACGGCTCACCAATGAGCGAGCCGCCATATTGGGACGATAATTCAGCCTGGCCGCTGCTTCCAGGATCTTCTGCCGCGTCTCATCCGATATCCGGGATGATGTTTTGGTTCCGTTGATAACAGCCGATACGGCCATCGCGGATACTCCCACTTCCCGGCCAACGTCTGCCAGAGTGACCGCCTTCTTGATCCGCTTGCGTGATGATCCTTCCATGACAACTCCCGCTCCCGGTTTTTCTCGTCAAAACACTTGCTACGACCGGGATAATCGATTTCCACGCAAAGTCACCGATGGGTCAACCCTATTTCATATCCATTCCAGAAAGAAACGATACCGACGTATCAATCAGACCATCCCCTGACCACTGGCTTCCACTTGAGAACGGATGACCCGGAAACGTCGTCATCTCCCAGATGAAAATAGAAGACTCCACCGTTTTCCTGTGGCGAGTCGTATTGGGGAAATTCACCCACGAGCACACCGGCATCGCTCTTGCCGGAATCCGCCAGCCATACCTGATGCCGACCGCCTTCGACGGGAGAGAACGGAGCCGAAACGAACCCCTGCCTACCCTTGACATCCAGCACCATAAAACCATGGCGGGTCGCGCCGCCGGATCTGAGTCCCTTATGCCAGAACGACTCAGCCATGCGCTCTGCCGTAACCAAAGCATCCTTTGTGTCCCTTGAGTAAAGCACCTGTTCGATTTCACCACTTGCGGAATCCTGAAGATTGGAACCCAACCTGAACACGACAACAGCGGGTTCGAGCCCTTCGTTCATGGCAACTGCTCCGATCCCAGCATTTCCGGATGGAGCAACCGCGTCCATCACCCAAAAAAAAGCTAACGTTGCAGCGACCGCCCATCCGCTCGCCGACACCGTATGGAAAACCCACGGGCTCCACCGACTTTGCGCCTCAACCCTCCGCATCTCGGGCTCAACCCGGCGGTCGATCGCACGTTTGACCCGCTTTGGAACCGCCAATCCCGTCTTCCCCGCGCTCAGGGAGCGCTCCATTTGGTCCTGCACATCCAGAAATCGCATCCTGAAATCGACATCATCCCGGAGCCGATCCTCGAAAAGAATCGAGGCTTCGTCACCCATCCGACCCGACAAATAGTCCAGTATTTCATCATCCATTGTGTCACTCATAACCGATCTCCTTGCCCATTTCGGTTCCCACTTTGATCAATCCTCTCCGTATCAAGGTCTTGACCGTCCCAACCGGAAGATTGAGTTCCTTTGCAATGTCATCCCGGGACATCCCATTCAGGATCGCCAACGAGATACACAAGCGCTGGGCTTCCGGCAAACCACCCAGCGCGTCAACCGCCCTCCCGGCCATGTCCTGCATCTCGGCCACATCCGCGGGTTGCACTTCCCGGACCGGATGGACAACGGCCTCCGGATCCTCCGCCACACTGTCCATCCTTCGTGCCCGCCGTGCCCTCGCCCTCAATCGGGTCCAACACAGCCTCCGGGTCACGACAAGCGCCCAGCCAAAGGGCCTGGACAGGCGGGGATCGTAGTCTTTCGCATACTTCCATATCGCGACAAAGGCGTCCTGAAGTGCCTCCTCGGCTTCCGCTGCTCCGCCGAGCAGACTCCGGCAGACCCCATACAGGCGTGGTGCGTAACGCTCGTAAATCCTGTCAAACGCAAGCTTGTCACCCGCCCCTACCCGGGAAAGCCATTCGATTTCCTCGACTACCTGTGCATCAGGTTCCATCGCTCCCCTCCAACTCCGGAAGCTCACCCGTGGAGGCCAAAGCCTCCAGAGAAGGAAAAACAGCTTTGGCGACATCCACACACACTTCTGCAGCTACCACTGACATCCGCTTCTCATCCACGATGCTGTTCCCAACCAAAGGAATGGTCTTACGCCTGCTGAACACGCCAAAGTCACGACGAGAGTCGAGATAATCCAAACGGACCTGAGTGCGGAACGAAACGGTGGAGGAGCGGTCACTCATCCATTCCAAAAGATACAGGTTCAGCACCGGCTTTGTCTCATCCACCCGAGCAGGAAAAAGGTGGTAGGTGTAGCGGATTCCTGATCCATCGGTCGCATTTACCATGTCTTTCCAAACCCTTTCCAAGCGAAAAAAACGTTGGCGGTTCGAAAGCTCCATTCCCCGCCCTGCCATCAGACTATCAAAAACCCTCACCTGAACATGCAGGAACTCCTCATCCGATGACGGTTGCCCGTCATCCGCCAAAGCCGGCATCATCAAAGCCAGAATATGACCCACCCAAAGCACAACTGTCCGGAATGTACGCATTTTCATTCTTTACTCCATACTCCACTCAAGACCTACAAGTTTCAACTCCAGATCACACCCCAAAACAAAAGGACCGATTCACGTTGACGCATTCACCGGCAAACCATAAAAACTGCCTCACACGTTTTTTACATA
>JAQVLM010000005.1 GCA_028704125.1 Opitutales bacterium | reverse complement strand
GCGCGGTGAATGGGCCCCTCGTGATCGCCGGTGAGTGCGGAGAGTCCGGCTGCATGCGCGGGCAGCTCATCCCAACGGATCCGCGGGTTGCCTTTGGATGCGCGCAGGTGCGCCTGTGTGAGCAGTCTGCACAGGTTGCGGTAGCCCTCTCGCGTGCGCACCAGCACAGGCAGGACACTTTCGTCCTCGAGTGTCAGTTCGGCCCCCACGATCGGCCGTATGCCCTGTTCGCGTGCATCGGCGTGGAGGCGTGCCGTGCCGTAGACTCCGTCGCGGTCGCACAGGGCAATGCCCGGAAGCCCGACGGCGGCGGCGCGGCGCGACAGGGCCTCGGGTCGGGACGCGCCCCGCAGAAAGCTGAATGCGCTGCGTGCGTGAAGTTCAAAATACGGAGCATGGGCCATGGGTGATTGTCCTGTGTGTTGTTCCGGTGAATCAGCCGTAGGATCCTTCCAAGAACCAACGTTGATGGGTCGAGAAAATGCGGAAAAGCCCATGTTCCTCGATGGACACATCCCATTCGGTGCGTTGCCAGGATGCGGAGTCCCACCAGTCTCCCGACTGCAACCATGGGCCGCGGACATCGCGGATTTTGCCGGATATCTCCGGGCTCTGGATGTGCACGGGAATCTTTCCGTTGAGGGTGACCCGGATCGGGATGGGTGGTCGCATGCGCCTCAGAGGGAGTGGATTCGGTAAATCGGTTGGGGTGGTCTCAACCGGATCGAGATCGGTCTGCAGCGGAACAAGCTGGAAGGCATCCGGACGGTATGTGTCACGGAGGCGTGGGCTGCCGATGTTGTCGAACCCCACGAGTCCGGTGAGCTCGCTGAGGGTTTGCCCGAGTTTCCATGGATCGGCGATGCTCTGCTGGAAGAGGAGCAATTGCCGGGCATGGGCGTCGGTCGGGCTTGCCCGGATGGATACGGCGGTGATGCCACAGTCGGTTTTGACTTGCTCCAGATGGGTGGACAGCAGGGAGAAAAGGCGGTTTGCATCGCTGGTTGCCTCCGGCAGCCTGAAGGATCGCCGGTAGTGATTGTGGTCCTCGAGTGTGAGGTCGAAGCGGATCGCCCGTGCGGATTTTCCGCAGGAACGGAGCGAGAGGCACAGGCTGTCGAGGATGCGCCGGATCGAGAACAGGAGTGCATCGAGGCTTTCGAGTCGTGTATCGAATTCAAGGCTTTCCTCGAATACGGTGGGGAGTGGCGCCTGTTTTAATAAGCGATGCCGGGGGGAGTGGAGGGTGTCCCATAATGCGAGACCCTCCTGTCCCAGGCGTTCGCCAATACCCTGCCTGGGAAGTCCGGCAAAGGCTCCAATTGTGCGGATTCCCCAGGATGCGAGAATGCGCAGCATGTTATCAGAGGGGCGTGCGGCGTCGATCGGCAGGGCGTCAAATGCTGTCCGGTCCCGGGTGATTTCGAGAAAAGGCTGTGCGCAGTAGGCCGCATAGTGTGCCCAGTCGGGCGCGGGCGCCAGCCCGATACGGGCTTCGAGTCCATGGGATGCGAGGAGCGGAATGAGGGCGCGGGAGGCGGCGGTGCGTTTGGCGGAGGGGTGTCCGCTCAAATCCACCGTGAGCAGATCCTGGGATGTGATTTCGACAGATGGCGAGAGGGAGAGGGCGGCTCCAAACAACACCGATGATGCGGATGCATCCGCTTTCGGATCCAGGTAGAAGAGCGTGAGGTCGGCGCATCGGGCGAGCGCCTGATTGGCGGTCTGTCCGGCTATGACCCCATGGCGCCGGGCCGCTGCATTGGCCTGATGAACCACCGCATGACGGGTGTGTTCCTTGAGAACCGCAGCGGGTTGATCCGGGACTGTATCGGGTCGCTGGCGCAGGCAGGCCTGCAGGTTTAAGTCCGGAATCCGGATGGCCGCGTACATGGTGCGAAGGGTTGGGTTCAGGATGCAAACGCAACCGAAGGAATGTCGCCGTTTTCACCGGCGAAGATTTGACGTTTGAGCACTTCAATGCGCAGTTGCTGATCCACTGGAGCACTGGCCGGATGATGATCCCATAAATCCGGCGAAAACGGTCGGGTGAGTGCCAGCCGGGTGCGCGCGCAGGGAACCCGTGCGGAGGACGTCCATACGACCAGTGCGCAATGGTGCTGGGCGGTGGTCCGTTGCAGGCGGATCCATTGCTCATTTCTTACCGACACCCACATGCGGTCGGGGCTATCCCTGAGGTCCATCATGATGATGGGAAAGGTGTCATCACGCAGCAGGATGTCGGCGGCCTTGAATGCATCCAGCGCCTTTGGGCACCGTATCCAGAGGAGACTCTCAAGATCCGGTGGCGCTGCGGATGCCGGATCGAAATGGTGGCATGCGTCGATCAGAACGATGGGTTTCCGCGACAGACGAACCGAGTGCAGGGTCCGGTGAATGATGTGTTGCCCCCCACAGCCCGCCTGCCTTTCCACGCATTCTGTCACGGCGCCCCTGGCAAAACCTCCGCCCATTTGCGCATCCATGGGGGCGCATCCCGACGCAATCGCATCCTCCCCAGCCGGAGCGGGTTGTGATTCCCGGCCAAGCATCCATGCCCGTATCTCCTGGAATCGGGTGTTGCGGTCCTCATTGGCGAGGATATGCTCGGGAATCGCGAGTTTCATCTCCATAAAAGGTAAACATATGTTCACCAAAAACAAGTGAAATCCCACGATGATCGTTTTTCCAATCGCGGTTTTGAGATTGAAAGTTGGTAGACTCCTTTCGTATCCGAGATGTGTTGATCGCCTATATCCTTTGGTGGAATGAAAAGGTTCGTAGTCTAAGGTGTTTGGCCGAGTCGGTTCAGTTGGATACGCTTTAGTGTTGGGCGAGGTCGGGACAATCAGAATTCAATAACGCAGCATGAAGGGAGAAACCGTGTGAGCGTAGGGGTCTGCCCATTGGGGATCGCTCTGTGATGCGATGGGAGTTTCGAAAAAAAAGCTTGAAAGCTGATGCATTGGCATCAATGTCCGGATTTGCGCCAGAATTTCCGGTTAAGCAGCCGGGGATTCCGCGGTTGCCCCGGAGTGATCCGGGGTGGAGCGGCAGCTCAGGCCCAGTGGCTCGGGCTGCACCTGTTCTATCCGGCAGGTCCTCAACCCGTGAAACAGTAATAACATCAATGGCTAACACAGTACAAAAAGACAAGATTATCTCGGAGTATAAGACTCATGAGAAGGACACCGGCTCGTGCGAAGTTCAGATCGCACTCCTTTCGGCCCGCATTGCTCACCTTACGGAGCATTTGAAGGATCACCGCAAGGATTTCCATTCACGCCGGGGGCTGATTCAGATGACCAGCAAGCGCCGTAAGCTTCTGGATTACCTGAAGCGGACTCAGTTGGAAAAATACAAAGAGATCATCGCACGGTTGGAAATCCGCCGTTGATGTATCGAAACGTGCTTTGATGAGGGTGCAGCCCTTCTTGTGTTCCATGGAGAATGCCCCTGTCTTCGAAGCATCCAAACTTTCGCATGGTTTACAACCCTCCGGATTCCCCGGAGGGTTGTTGCTGTTTGTAAACATGCATTGAGCTGTGCGCGCCAAGGCCCTTTTTTCGGGGCAACCTATAACCCATAATCATATGAATCAGAAATATACCGTCAAAGTCGAGGGGTTGGACATCACGTTGTCCACAGGAACCCTCGCGCTGCTTGCAAACGGTTCGGTAACCGTAACCAAGGGAGAAACCACCGTATTTGTCTCTGCGACAGCCGCCCCCAATGTAAAACCGGGTCAGGACTTTTTCCCGTTGACCGTGGACTATCGCGAAAAGTTCTTTGCTGCCGGGCGCTTCCCGGGTGGATACTTCAAGCGTGAGGGAAAGCCCTCCGAGAAGGAGATCCTGACGTGCCGCCTTTGCGACCGTCCGTTGCGTCCGCTTTTCCCGAAGGGCTTTTTGAATGAAGTCCAGGTGATCAGTTACCTTTTGGCCACGGATCAGATGAATGAACCGGATGTGCTCGTGGTAAACGGTGCATCGGCCGCGTTGATGATTTCGGATATCCCATGGGCCGGGCCGGTCGGGTGTATTCGCCTGGGAGAAATCAACGGTGAGTTTGTGGTGAATCCGACGAACGAGCAGATGTTCGAATCGGCCCTTGATTTGATCTATGTCGGAAATGAGCGGGAAATGATGATGATCGAAGGAAGCGCGGAACAGCTTCCGGAGGCCCGTTTTGTGGAAGCTTTGGAGTTTGCCCATCAGGCAATCCAGCCGATCATTAAGGCGCAGAAGGAACTCGCCTCGCTTTGTGCCAAGGCCAAGAAGGAATTCAAGCTCTTTACGGTGGACGAGCAGGTGCTTGCGATTTGTGAAGCAGCGGTCGGGGCCCAAATGGTGGACGCCATTTTCCAGGACAAGAAGCAGGACCGTGAGAATTCGGTGAATGAACTGAAGGAAAAGGCGGTTGAGGTGCTCAAGGAGAAGCTCGGTGAAGAGGGCTTCGAGGAGTATCAGGTGTCGATGGCCTTTGAGGTGCTTCAGGAAAAAGTCTATCGCACCAACATCCTCGAACGGGGTAAGCGGGCGGATGGACGTGGTCCCAATGATCTGCGCGCCATTTCGTGTGACACCAATGTATTGCCGAGGAATCATGGCTCGGCGGTTTTCCAGCGCGGGGAAACCCAATCGCTTGTGACCACCACCCTCGGAACCAGCCGGGACGCACAGGACCTGGACGGATTGACCGGAGGAGCCAAGACCAAGAGCTTCATCCTTCACTACAATTTCCCTCCGTTCTCGGTGGGTGAAACCGGGCGATTCGGGATGACAGGTCGTCGCGAGATCGGGCATGGTGCATTGGCTGAACGTTCGCTTCTGCCGGTGATTCCAGATGAGCAGACTTTCCCCTACGCCATTCGTGTCGTATCGGAAATCATGAGCTCGAACGGATCGACATCCATGGCCAGCGTGTGTGGTGGTTGTCTCGCCCTTATGGACGCCGGTGTTCCCATTACGGATACGGTTGCCGGGATTTCGGCCGGACTCATCTCAGAGTATGATTCGGATGGCAAGCTGCTCAAGCATGTGGTGTTGACCGACATTTTGGGTGCCGAAGACCATTTCGGTGACATGGACTTCAAAATCTGTGGTACCCGCAATGGTGTCACCGGGTTCCAGTTGGATCTGAAGATTCAGGGACTACCCTTTGAAGTGGCAAAAGAAGCCATTGCCCAGGCGACACAGGCCCGGTTCAAGATTCTGGACATCATGGAAGCCTCACTTGCGGCTCCGCGTTCGGAAGTGAACCAGTATGCGCCACGTGTTCATATGTTGATGATCGATCCTGAGAAGATCGGGGCATTGATTGGGCCGGGAGGTAAGAACATCCGTCGCATCACCGAAACCACGGGGAGCGATATCACGATCGATGAGGATAACTCCGGTCGCGTGAGCATCTACGCCAGCACCAAGGAGGCAATGGATCGTGCGATCTACGAGGTCGAATTGGTAACCGGCGAAATCGAAGTCGGTAAGATCTACCGTGGAATTGTCCGTTCCATCAAGGAATTCGGAGCATTTGTGGAGTGTCTGCCGGGTAAGGAAGGTGTGGTTCACATTTCCGAACTTGCCGATTTCCGGGTCCGCAGGACAGAGGACGTCTGCAAGATCGGTGACGAGATGATCGTGAAGTGCGTGAGCGTTGACGAGAAAGGACGCGTGCGTTTGAGTCGCCGTGCTGCGATGGCTGAGTTGAGTCAGGCATCCGGTGGTGCTCAATCCGAGGGATCTGAGGAACCACAGGAGGTTTCCGAAGAGGCGCCGGAAACTGAAGAACAGAACTGATCGGATCAGATTACCCTGAATTTGAGGTCCGGAATGAGTTTTCTGCAAAGAAGGCTTGTCCCGGGCCTTGTCATTTGGGTAAATACCGATCGTGCAGCATGACTGCCGGATCTACGAATCCACTATGAGCCAGAACGACGTACAGATACCGGGGGACTATCTTTCATGGAAATCCATGATCACACGCCAGTGTGGGGAAACGCTTACGCCTGCATTTATTGATGAGCGTCTGAATGTTTTGAAGAATCCGAAGGATCCTTTTACCCGTAAATTTGAAGAGGTGTATGGGAAGCCCTATCTCGCTGCGGTGATCAGTTGGTTTGAGCGGGCCCGGAATGACCTGAACTGACGGTCTTGTTGTATGGGGAACGCTTTAATTGAGAAATGGATCATCTTGCCATGACGCTCAAGGAAAAGAGGGATCGTCTTGTGGAGGATTTGGGGCTGATTGAGGATCCTCTGGAGCGTTTGGGTTACATCATCGACTTGGGGAAGCATGCACCCGGATTGGCGGATGAATACAAGGAGGAGTCCTTCCGTATTGAGGGATGCATCTCCAATCTCTGGTTGTATCCGAGTTTTGAAAAGGGTATTTGTCGTTTTCAGGCGGATTCCGATGCGATGATTACCAAGGGGTTATCGACGCTTTTGTGCAATCTATACAGCGGTCACTGCCCGGCCGAAATATTGGAAGTGGATCCATCGTTTTTGGCGCAGGTGGGCATTACGCAGCATCTTTCTCCGAATCGTCGCAATGGATTGACCCAGATTGGTAATCGGATCATGGGATATGCCAGACTGCATCTCAATTCTTGAGCGTTTTTCCTTTACATGAAATGCTAAAACGGTAGGATAAACTCATTCAGTATCGATCACGAGGATTCTGCCGGACGTAATTTTTGAATTTCCCCAATATATAGCCCTCCTAAGCCAGCAAGGCCAGTGTGATCACTGGCCTTGCTCTTTTTGTGACGAATGGCCTTTTGGATTACTCTGTTTGGGAGAGGGGTGTCCCGAGTTGCTTCAGGTATTCGAGAATCAGTGCTTTTGCAATGGGTCCGGTTGTTCTGCCGCCGTAAATAGGATCATCGGACTGTGTATCTTCGATCAGGACTGAGAGTGCGATTGCTGGTTTTTCAACAGGAGCGAATGCGATGACCCATGCGAGGTTCTTCTCAACGCCACCCGGAAACACCTGTGCGGTGCCGGTTTTTCCAGCAATGGATACCCCCTCGGTTCGCATGACTGAACCGGTCCCGGATTGGACGCAGCGGAGCATGCCTTCGGTGACAAGTTCAAAGTGCTTCAACAAAGGGTCGTCGGGTGGTGTTTCCGGAATTGCAGGCCCCTTTCCGTGGATCAGGGTGAGCGGTGTGCGATTGCGCTTTCCCGCTATGGAAGCGGCGACGGCGGCCATTTGAAGAGGGGTGACGGTCAGATCACCTTGTCCAATCGCGACATTGATGGTTTCACCGTGCAGCCAACCCCCTCTTCCGATGCTGCGTTTCCATTCTGGATCCGGGACAATCGAGTTGCGGGCCTCGTAAGGGAGTTCGATTCCAGTTGGTTCTCCCAGTCCCATGAGCTTTGCCTGTTTCGCGATACGGTCAATCCCCGTCTCAAATCCGAGTTTGTAAAAATAGACGTTGGAGCTGACCGCGAGTCCCTTGGTCAAATTGACGTAGCCATGCCCTTGCGCCCGGTTTTCACGGAAACGTCTGTCGGCGAGGGTAAAGGATGGGCCGCAGTAGATTTCCTTCAGTGGTTGGTATTCCGGAATCTGCAATGCGGCCAAAGCGGTGATGACCTTGAAAGTGGAAGCCGGAGGGTATAGCCCCTGGACCGCCCGGTGGAGCCACCCCCCTTCGGAATCGATGGTGTCGAATGTGGATTGCTTCAGGACGGGAGAAAAATCATTGAGGTTATAGCCGGGCTGGCTCACCAGCGCGATGACTTCGCCGGTATCGACGAGAACAGCCGCCAAAGCTCCCTTTTTCCCCTTTAGGAGCGCCTCGCCATACATTTGCAGGTGAATGTCCAAAGTGGTTTTTAGGTCATTTCCCTGCACGGCGTCTTTGGATGACACTTTTTCGAACTGAAAACCGAGGGGATCGACCCGCCAGATATCCCATCCGATTCCGCCTCTCAAGTGGTCATCCATACTGGCCTCGAGTCCGGATTTTCCGGTGCGGCGTTTGATTCCGAACGAGCGGATTCCCTCGAAATCGTCGGTGCCCAGATCGACCTCCTCGATATCTCCCTGGGAGACATATCCGATGGAATGACAGGCCGCACTGCCGAATGGATAGAAGCGGATCGGCTCGCTGAAAATCTGAATCGGTGACTCCGGGGAAAGCTGTTCAACGAGCCTGGCGTATTCGTCGCGATTAAGATCGGTGCAAAGCTCAAGAGGCAAGATGAGCCTTCGGGCGAAATGATTGCGAACGCGATCCTCATCGAGTGTCACCTCCCGCCCAATGATACTTGAAAGAAAGGCGCTTTTTTCCTTTAGAACCGACATTCTGGCGGCCCATGTCAAAGAAGTGGCCGCGCCGGATCCTTTCATTGCATCAGGGTTTCTTTGGAACTCGCGGTAGCGCTCGCGGAATTCCGTGCGCAATTCATTCAAGAAGACGCCGGCCCAAAACCGGGGCTGATTTCCGGCGAGAAGGTTGCCGTTGCGATCAAAGATGCTCCCTCGCGCCCCCTCTTTCAGGATTCTGCGGTAGGTTTGCCCTGCTTCTTTCCGATGATAGGCCTCAGCGTGAAGGAGTTGGTGCCATGACAGCGCACCGATCAGGGTCGAGAATCCAATAAAGACCAGTATTCCGATGTGAAGGACCCGTCCTCCCACTCTTGGTCTTGAATCGGAACTGCTCATAGGGAGGAGGCTCATGCATTGGTGTCTCAAGGGGCCGGATGCCGGGATGCATCGCTTCGCGGCAGACCCTGATCTTTTTCGAGCTAGGGAATCGCCACTTTCTGGAAGACCATACCGATCACGTCTTCGGTGGTGATTTCCTCTGCCTCAGCTTCATAGTTAAGCACGATACGGTGCCGGAGGATGTCTGGTCCGATTTCTTTGACGTCCTGCGGCGTGACGTAGCCTTTTCCCCGAATAAAAGCGTGCGCCTTGGCCGCCATGGCCATGAAGATTGAGGCTCTGGGAGACGCTCCAAACTGGATAAACTGGTCAAGATCGAGTCCGAACGCTCCGGGATTGCGGGTCGCACGCACAAGGGACAGAATGTAGTCCTTGATTCTCTCATCCATGTATACCTGATCCACTTTTTCGCGGGTGTTTAGGATTCCAGCCGGGTCGGTGACAACCTGAAGATCGGATTGCCTGACATTGCGTGACATCATATCCATGATCACTTTTTCTTCCTGCAAGGAAGGGTAGCCGATCTTCACTTTGAACATGAACCGGTCGATTTGTGCCTCTGGCAGTGGGTAGGTGCCCTCCTGATCGATTGGATTCTCAGTGGCGAGCACGAGGAACGGATCCTCGATGGAAAATGAGGCGTCCCCCAGCGTAACCTGATGCTCTTGCATGCATTCGAGCAGCGCGCTTTGAACTTTTGCGGGAGCCCGGTTGATTTCGTCTGCCAGGAGGATATGGGCAAAAACCGGGCCTTTTTTGGGGAAGAACTCACCCTTTTGGGGATTGTATACCACGGTGCCCACCACATCGGATGGAAGAAGGTCCGGGGTGAACTGAATCCGGCTGAATTTGGCAGATATACAGGCGGCGAGGGTTTTGACTGTGAGGGTCTTTGCGAGCCCGGGGACTCCTTCCAAAAGAACATGTCCGTTGGTGAGCAGTCCGAGAATGAGCCGGTTCACCAAGGCTTCTTGTCCGATCACGACTTTGGCGATCTCACGCTTGAGAGCGATGATCCACTGTAGGTCTGATTCATCAATGGTCCGGTTGGCGGCGGTTTCCGACATGCTTAAGAATCTGTTTTGCGGCGGCGTGGTGTGCAAGGCTAAACAGGTTGCGTGGCGAGGTCTTCTGGCGGAGGGGGAAGGTCAGAAGACGGGATCCGAACCTCCGCCAAAGGAGAGGAATTCATCGCATGGGGATGGTGATCCAAGGATGGCAGACCGGATCCTTCGGGCGAAGCGGAGCGTTTGGCCAATTCGCAGTAAAGGTTTTGGAAAATCGGTCGATATTCAAGATCAGCGGTCCAGAATGGTCCGTTGTTTGCACCATGAAGCCAGAAAGGAACAGGGGAGATGATGTTGCACCACTTATTGCGGCGGCAGGGTGGCGTGGGGCCGTTTTGTTGATCGGCCGTTTTGTTGTTTTCGTGGGCTTGTTGTTTTCGATGCCGGCAGGTGCGATTGCTCAGATGTCCCTTTCCAAGGATATGCGCCGGTCGAGTGACACAGAGGTAACACCGGTTACCGCGTCTCCTCTGGAAGTTCGCGCTGTTATTGGTGATACGGTTGGGGATCCCGAAGGCTTGAATCCGACTCCGCAGGTTGTGGATGCTGCGGAAAACGGCTTGGATGAGCGCACTCGCCCTTTGGTGGAATGGGCGGTGGATCAGGTTGGTTTTTCGAAGGAGGAATCGTGGGCGGTGGATCGGATGCAGCGTGGAAGCCACATGCATGCCTATACCCATGGTGGTCGTCAGATACACGAAACCGAATGGCTCAGGATGATTCCTGTGCGGAAAGGATACCTTGCGGTGGCGACTCGAGAAGCAAGGCAGTTGAGGACGGTGAACGACCGCAGTATGGTGCGGCAGGAAATACCGGAAGAGGTGTGGGCCATGATCCATCGGGTGAATGAACCCAAACCCGAGGTGGTTCCGGTTCCTGAATCTCCCGTGACAGAGGATGCTCCGGACGAGTCAGTCGAAGGGGTTTCAGCCGCTGAGCGAAAAGCGGAAGAGGCCGCCTACGCTGAGTTGATGCGCATGTTTGATCTCGATTCATTCAAGGTTCCCGAACGGGTGGTTCCTGGAAACGATACTACGGATTCCGCTTCGGAGGAGCCGGATGTGTATGTTCCGTTCGTGCTGCCAAGTTCGGAAGCTCCGGTTATGATCCGTGAAGGAAGCCAGGCGGGGTTTGAAATCCGTAAAAATCAGGGAGAGTAGGGCAGGAGCCGTGATTTCTGCCGATTACTGAAGGAGTGATGATGAGATATCTTCTTTCAGGAGTAAGGTGCATGAAATGGCGTGGTCTGGTTTTGGGCCTACCTGTGGGTGTGGCCTGTGCGCTTTTTCCGGTTTTGGGTCAGGATTCCGGGGCTCATTCCGATGTGGCCTCACCGATGCATGAAAGTGGATCCGGAAACTACGATTTCGCGTTCCCTGACACGGAGGCCTTCAATGATCTGATGCCTTCGAATGAACCCGTCTCGCTTGATGTCTCCTTGCAGGTTGATGTCGATCCGTCGATTCTGGATGCGGACGACCGGCTCCGGATGCGCCTTGAGAACGCCATTGAAACGGGAAATCTGGAAGAATTGGCGAAGTTTGTCGATATGGATGTGGGCGCTGCATTCAAGCGTCGGATTCTCCTCACAATGGGAGAAATATACGGTTCCGAAGGAAGCCATTCGCGGCAGATCGGAGTATATGAGAAGTTTGTTGTGGAGTTTCCGGATGATCCGGAGGTGCCCCGTGTTTTTCTGAATCTCGGGCGGTTGTATCGTGAGATGGGTGCGACTTCTATGGCCCTTGCCAAGTTCTACAACGTCTTGAATGTCGCGATCAATGTTTCGAACGGCGATATCAATGACTATCAGGACTTGTCCCACCGGGCGCAACTGGAGATCGCCGAGACCCATTTTTCGATCGGCGAATACGAGACTGCGGCCCGCTTCTTTAAGCGCTTGCTGCGGATGAAGCTGACAGATGAGGACATGCAGAATGTGTCCTTCAAATTCTCGTATGCCGTTTATCTGACCGGCGACTACAAGGAAGCGGCTATTGGATTGAAAGCATTTGTGCACGCTTATCCGGATGGAGTTTTGTCGCCGGAAGCACGGTATCTTCTAGCCGACAGTCATCTGCGTTTGAATGAGAGTCGACAGGCAATGATCGAGACGTTGAATTTGCTCAAGAACAAGACCAACGACAAAGGAACAGCGCGGGAGACATGGCTCTACTGGAAGAAGCGGACCGGAAACCAGATCGCGAATTTGTTCTACCATGAATCCAATTTCATGGATGCGCTTGCAATCTATCAGGCAATGGCCGATTTGAGCGATGAGCCGGATTGGCGTTGGCCGGTTCTCTACCAGATCGGGTTATGCTTCGAAAAGCTGCTGATGAAGCCCAAAGCCGTCGAGACCTATCGGGTATTGGTTGAGAGCAGAGAAGATGTGAGTGAGGCGGTATTGAACAACCGGACGCTCAGTGCGATCACCGAGATGGCCAACTGGCGCATGCGGATGCTCGAGAGTGAGCTTTCCATGGAGCAGGACCTTCGCAAGATTCTGAATAACTCCTGATGGTTCCGGTTCCAAGCGTTCTAGGAGAGGAATGACGTGTGGCTCGGTTTTTTAAAGGCACCGGTGTCCCCGGTAGTGTGGGGATGTTTTTGGAATGCAAAATGTTCTTTTTGGGTTGCAGGGGTGTGCACAGGTGCTAGCCTGAGCCGATTCTATGAACCATCATTCATTGTTTCGTGCGATTCGTCTTTTCGTTCCGATTTTGGCGACGGTTGTTTTGACCACCGTGCACGGCATCGAGAATGCCGAAAATCATGCCCCGGGGGTTTTGGGCTATTACGCCCCTGTATTCAGTAGCAATCCGTTGGAACAAGGGGAGAAGATCCCGGTGATCGCGGATTTGGTGATCGGCGAGGACAACAAGGTGAAGAGCTATGCGGAGATTTATGCTCCGGATGAGACCTATGAACAGCCAATCATGCTTTCTCTTGGATTGACCGCTTTCCGTGCCGGACATACGGAAGGAAAGGCGGTGTTAGGTTTTGTGAGGCAGGTTTTCAACGATTTCATTGTCTTCAAGCCACAGGCGGGGGTATCCGCTCCTCATCCCCGGTGGATGATCGGGCAGGAATTTATCGGAGCCATTGGAGCCTACCCCGGTTTCTATCATCCGGATGCGGGGTATGCGCAGTTTGATCTCACCATTGATGCGGATGGTCAAGTGATCTGGGCGAAGGGAATAGACGAGTACACGGACGCTATTGCCAAAGATTTCTTTGTTGGAATGAGTGAGCGTTTTCCCTTCTTTCCGGCCAAGAAAGGGGACGAAGGCGTCCCTTGCAAAGTCAAGCTGTTTTTGAGGCGGAGCTGGGAACCCTGGAGTTTCGATGGATACCCGCGGTTGAACCTGCGTCCGGCTCTCAGTGAGCCGGCTGCCGATAACATACCTGTCGATGTTATGGTTGGCTACGGTATCAAGGGCGTGCCTTTCAGTGGAAGGATACTGACGAGCGGAGGTGCAGAAGCTGATCTGGCGGTAGTGGATGCGATCCGACGATTGGTGTTGGTGCAAGAGCAGAAAAATGAGACCGGGGATCTGGTTTATTACAAACTTCAGTTCAATTTTCCGAAAGGAAAGAACGAAGCCCAGTTGTTGAAGGACCCAGTTAAAGTTGAAGCAGCACCTGTGGTAGGTGAACCGGAACCCGCAGCTGAGGCAGTTGAATAATCGGGATCGGGCTATTTGCCTTTTTGGAAGAGGTGTCCTGTATCGATTAGGGCACCGCAGTAAATACAGTTGGTCTTTCCGGTATTGACGATGCGTCCGCAGTTTGGGCATGTGCTTGTGACTGCCCCCATTTTCCCATCCGTTTTTCCATCCCTTGCATCGATCGCTTGCATGCGCTGAATGACATCTCCCTCGGTGATTCCGAGCTTGTCCGAGATCAACTCGAATAGGGCTTGATTTGCCAAGGCCAGAAACTCCACTTGCCTCAGCAAATCATCCGATTTGGATTGCAGTTTCTGATTGGCCATCCGGGTATTTGCGAGATCGGATTGGACGGCAGCCGAAGGGGAACTCTGTCGACCGGGAAAAAAGGAACCGTGAAAAAGCATAGGGTGATTGAATCATTTGTGACACGGGAATGCAATTCCCAATGCATTTCCGAGGAGATCGGGTGTTGGGGCGGTTGGATCAGATTGCCAGGGGGATATCGTATTTGGCGATTCTCGCATGACGAAAATTACTTGTAAATATGATGTAAAATGCGCTATGGATGTGAAAACTACAGAGTCTCGTATACCCATGAAATCAAGTCCATGTTTTTTCTGTAGCCGGCGTTATCGCATGCTGGTTGCTTATCTGTCATTTGCTGTGTGCGCATTGGTTCTTCAGGCGGCTGACATCAGTTTGCCGTCGCCTGGTTTAGGTGCCGGCGTTCCGAATGTGCTTTCGCGTCGATCGGACGCGGCATCGTTCAGCAATGTGGGTTTCACGGAGCAGATGGTCGCCGACATGCTATGGGCGTCGTGTGGAGTAAACCGTCCATTGGACAATGGAGGGCGCCGGACGACAAACTATTCCTGGAATAAACGTGACACGGATGTCTACCTTGCCGCGTCGAACGGGTTGTTCCTCTATGATGCGGTTGAGCATAGGTTGGTGAAGAAACACAACAATGACATCCGGTCCTTGATCAACTCGGAGTCTGTCAATCCTGCCTATGTGGTGATTCACGTGTCGAACAGTGACCGATTGGGTAGTGCTGGTTCAGAATATGGAGCGATTCACTCGGCCTTTTGCGCGGAAAATGTCTTGTTGTATTGCACGGATCAAGGGCTTTCGATTTCCACTTCGGGCACGATTCCGTCAGGCCTGAGAACCGCGATGGGCCTGGACGCGACGCAGGACCTGATTCATATTGTGCAGACGATTGGCATTCCATCCTCGGCTCCCGGAAGTTCGCAGGTGAATGTTACCGCTGGTTCCGGTGGAATGGTGTCCGGCTCCTCCAGTCAGAGTATTGCCTACCGTGGCACGGGCCAATCGGCATCCGCCCGACCTTACCCTGGATATCAGTTCGCCTACTGGAGCGGACTCCCCGGTGGCAGAGTGACAGTGGTTCCCTTGCCTTTGGAGAATGTGGTTTGCCCGATGAATATTACGGCGGTGTTTGAAGAAGCATTTCCTATGAACAATCCACCTGTGCTGGATGCGGTTGGCGATCGTTCCGTGAGGGCGGGCTCCGAAATCCAGATCGGGATCAATGCGACCGATACGGACGGGAATGATCTGGACTACGCTGCTACTGGAGAATAGATCCAACGATAGCGGATTTCGACGGCGACGCTCAACTCGAGGTATTTGTTAAGGCATTCGAGCACGGGATGGATGTGTTTACTATTACCGGGTCGGCATCGAATTTCCTGCCGTGGAATAACGCCCGTGGCGGTCTTCTGCGCAAGGGGCAGCCGGATTGATCAAATACCTCTGAAGACGTGCCAATGTCTGTTTGAGGGAATGCAACGGTATGCATAAGTAGCTGATACTGCAATATTTGACGGATCATCTTATCCGGGCACAATGTAATGTGAGTTCTGTTATCTGAAGCATTCCAACATGAGACGTGCCAAAAGCCATTATCTGATCGCCTTCCTTTTCTCTTCGATTCTCTCGGTGGGCTACGCCGAGGTGAATTTCGGAGACGCTCCCGCCGCGATGAACGCGGTCTCATCTCTTCCCGTTGTGCGGGTGGATGGAAACCGCTTTGTAGGGGAATCCGGTGAAACCATGGTTTTCCGCGGGCTGGCGCTTTCCGACCCTTATCATTTGGACAAGTCCGGAAAGTGGACGCGGGAGTATTTCGAAGCGGTCCGCAGTTGGAACGCGAACATTGTGCGGATTCCGGTGCATCCGGCTTGTTGGAGGGACTGGGGAAGTGCCAAATACATCCGGATGATCGATGATGCTGTGGCGTGGGCATCGGATTTGGGCCTGTATGTGATCATTGACTGGCATACCATTGGCAATCCGCAGAACGGAGTGGCGCATCGTCCGTCCTATCTCACCACGCGGGAGGAGACCTTCAACTTCTGGTATTTGATGGCCAACCGATACCGGAATAATCCCACGGTGGCTTTCTTCGAGCTTTTCAATGAACCGACCAACCGGCGGGGAATGATGGGAACACTAACTTGGGAGTTTCACAAGTCCTACATGGAGGAGCTGATTCGCATGATCCATGCGATTGATCCCTCGAAGATCGTGTTGGTGGCCGGTTTTGACTGGGCATATGAGTTGCGCAATGCAGGGGCTGATCCGATTGAGGCGGAGAATGTGGCTTATGTGACCCATCCTTATCCGCAGAAGCGTCCGGAGCCGTGGGAAGGCCATTGGCAGGAGGATTGGGGTTTTCTAGCGGAGCGTTTCCCAATCATGGCGACCGAGTTCGGATTCATGAGCGCCGACGGACCGGGTGCCCATAGTCCGGTGATTGCAGACGAACGTTACGGTGAAGCCTTGATACGGTTTTTCAATGAGCGGGGTATTTCCTGGACAGCTTGGGTATTCGATCCACAGTGGTCACCTCAACTGATAGAGGATTGGGACTACACCCCGACCGCGCAGGGTCGGTATTTCCGGAATGTCCTGATGCGGGATAACCCCCGACAATAGCAGGTCGGGTTTATCAGCGTCTTGTCAATGGGTGTGATCCCGTCGATGGGGCGCTCAGAGGCTGAAAACCATGGGCACCCTGACGCGGGTGTTAACGGCCTTTCCATCCTTCATTCCCGGTTTGAATTTCCAACGGGAAAGCGCGTCAATTGACGGTCGGTCAAAGTCCGGATGGCTGGACCTTTCGACCTTGATGTTTCGAACGGACCCGTTGCTATCGACTACGATCAGGAGATTCACTTTTCCAGAGATTCCCATGCTTTTGAGGCGTGGGGGGTAGTTGGGGCTGATCTGTTTTGTGGGGACCGGTTTTTCGTCCACCTCCCAGTCATCGAATTCAATTTCGGTTTCCATCATACCGCTGATGTCGGGCAAGGCATAGTCTCCGACTCCCTCTCCTGCAGTGGGATTCAGGATCATGTTGATTTGATCCATGGATGGAAAAACGACCGGTTTTGTGATTTCCGGCTCCAGGGTTTTTGCCGGTGGAGGGGGCGGAAGTGGTGGTGGGGCCTCGAAAACTTCCGGAGGCGGGATCATGACAAGCACCTCTTCTGCAGGTGGGGTGGATCGTTCGGTGAGACGGGTAATGGTCTGGATAATCGGAATGCTGGTGAAGAGGAACAGTGCGCAGAGGATTCCAAGTGGTAAGGGTTCGGTGGGGTTAAATCGGGACTGGGCGATTGACGCATTCATGGTGTTATGTTTTGCGGGGATCCGGGACATGCCTCCCGGTTTGGCGGATAGGGCCGCGAATGGTTCCTTTCCACCTATGCTACGCACAACCTCCACCCCTTATTAGGGAAAATCTTGCAGTGTTCTGTCGTCGTGGGCGCGGAGGGCTTCAAAACGAAAAACCCGCCGAAGCGATGGGCTCAGGCGGGTTTGGATGCAGAAAATGCTCTGGTCGGAATAGCTGTTTACCAGAAGACAACGTAGAGGATCAGGGTGACGATCACCACGGCAATCCCACCCCATTTCGCGGATTTGGAGCTCTCCATCGACATGGCCGGGTTGACCGGCATGGTGACGGGTTCTGGAAGTGGGTTCACTTTTGTCAGGATAGCACAGAGGACCATGACGGTTATGAAGCAGATTCCCATGCGGTCGAGGAAGGAGATTTCGGGGGCAAACCACCAGCCTTGTTTAACGATCCAAGCACCCAGGAACCATTTAAGGCTGCCGTAAAGGATGGCATTGAGGCCAATCCCGAGCCATCCGAGGTAGCGTGGGGCACGCGGAACCAAGAATCCAAAAAGGAATACGGCCAGCACTCCAGGGGAAATAAAGCCTTGGAACTCCTGAATGAAGGTGAAGATGCCACCAAATTCGGGTCTGCCGAGAGACGGAGCAATCACGCAGGCGATCAGCACAAATGCGACGACGAACACCCGACCCATACCCACGAGGAAGGACGAGGCCGGTTCTTTTCCGCCGTTGAACGCCATGGTGATTTTGGCACCGATGTCCATCGTGGCGATGGTTGATGCCGAGTTGAGCATGGATGCGAGCGAGCTGACAACAGCCCCGAATATGGCGGCCAGCACAAACCACGAGGTGCCTGGCTTGAGCAGGTTACGCAGTAGGGTGGGAAATGCGGCATCGTAATCGTATCCGATCAGGCGTGTGGAGATGGGTATTTTGTTTGCCGTTGCCTTAGTGATCGCGACGGAGTTGGCTGCAAAAAGTTCATCTGGATTGGCATAGGGGAGAATCACTTCCGCTTCTCCGATTTTGGACAGATTGTGGGTTAGTATTTCGGATGCTTTCTCAGATGAAAGCCGGGCATACTCGAGAGAGAAGGGAATGACCCGATCGTAGATGCCAGCGTCAAATTCCTGGAGAATCGCCTGATTTTTTAGATCGGCCTGAGAACGCAGATCCCCGCTGAAAAGGTTGTAGGCGAGCATTCCGGGGATAACGACCACAAAGGGTATGATGATCTTGAGAGCAGCCGCGAAAACGACCCCCTTTTGACCTTCCGCGAGAGATTTGGATCCAAGCGAGCGTTGAACGATGTATTGGTTGAGTCCCCAGTAGAAGAAGTTGGGGATCCAGAGTCCAAGAATAAGAACTGTCCATGGTATTTCGGGATCGGCTTTTGGTCTGACCAAGTGCATCTTGCCTCCACTTGCGTTTGGCCCATCGACTGCGACTGCCTCACCGTCTTTCCCATCATTCAGGAGCATGAAACGTTCCCATGCACCCGCGTTTGCGATGTCTTCCACTGTTGCGGAGGAATTGGCAACCTTGGTTTGGAAAAGCTCTTCGGCGGGTTTGGTGGACAATGTGTTGAACGCAAGGATCATCACCATCGCACCCCCCAGGATCAGGGCGGTACCCCAGATGAGGTCTGTCCATGCGCACGCTTTCAATCCACCCACGAAGACGTAGACTGCCGCCGAAATCCCGATAATCCAGCATCCCACGGTGATATTCCCAAGGGGAAGTCCGAAGAGTGTGGTGTCTTGGAAGAAGACCGAGATGACCTTGGCTCCAGAGAAGATGACGGAAGCGGTGGGCACCCCGACCAGAATCACCATGGTTGCGATTGCCATGACGGTCCGGGAAAGCACTCCATAACGGTATTCGAGAAACTCGGGAATGGTGTAGATTCCGGTTTTGAGGAGTTTCGGGAGGAATACGAAAGCAACCACGATAAGTGTGATTGCCGCCATCCACTCGTAGGAAGCAATCGCGAGTCCCAGCCAGTCGGCTGCTTTCCCGGACATTCCGACAAACTGCTCGGTGGAAATATTCGCAGCGATGAGCGAAAACCCGACGAGCCACCAGGTCAGCCCCCGGCCTGCGAGAAAATAACCGCTGGCGGTTTTTTCGTCGGTTGTTCCGTCCTGGCTTTTCCAGATGCCAAGAGAAATGACGCCGACCACTGCGACGACGAACAGAATGAGATCCAGTGTGCTCATGATGGTGTATTCGGAATTATCCTTGGGTTAGGATGCGTGATTTAGGGATCAATCACCGTCCCGTGCGACAACGCTGTAGGGTGTGATGTCGATGGGGTGATTGGGGAGTTGAAAAGAGTGCATGAAAACGGAATGGGACCGCTTTTTCAAATCTATTCCGGGCTGGAGATGATATCGGAAGAGAATGAAGATGCCGACCCTTAGATAAGGATGTGGAAGTGTTATATAAGTGTCTTATGGATAAAAGGATGGGTGAATGACCTCGTTTTCCTTGAAGCGGATCCGGGGAGTCGCACCATGGTTTCTATTCCTGCAATCTGGTGCATGCCCGTGATCTTCAGGAGGCGGGACTGCTGGTGGTGCAGGACAAGTCCGGATGGTTTTAACCGAAGTGCAAAGGTTGAAAACAAAAAGACCTGGTCCTATCGATGACCGGGTCTTGTGTGTGAATCTGAAAAGACTCAGAATCCTCGAACGATCAAACAATGCCTTGGGCGATCATTGCGTCGGCGACTTTAACGAAGCCGGCGACATTGGCACCCTTTTGGTAATTGATGAATCCATCCGAATCCGTGCCATACTTCACGCAGGAAGCATGAATGTTCTGCATGATGCCCAACAGGCGTTTGTCGAGTTCTTCAGCCGTCCATGAGAGGCGCATGGCATTCTGCGACATCTCGAGACCGCTGGTAGCAACTCCACCTGCGTTGGCAGCCTTGCCCGGAGCGTAGAGAACGCGGGCCTTGATGAAGATATCCACTGCTTCGTTGGTGCAGGGCATATTGGCTCCTTCAGCAACACATTTGCATCCATTCGAGATGAGGGTGCGGGCATCCTTTTCCTCAACTTCATTCTGGGTTGCACATGGCAGCGCGATGTCACAGGGAATTGCCCATGGACGGGCATTATCCAAATACTGAAGCTTCTGCGATGCGGCGAATTCGGAGATGCGGCCACGACGTACTTCCTTCAGGTCGATGACTTCCTGCAGTTGTTCGGTGGTGAGGCCGTTCGGGATGTGGACGGTACCATTTGAGTCGGAAAGGGAAACCACTTTCCCGCCCAGTTCGATCACTTTCTCGGCAGCGTATTGTGCCACGTTTCCGGAACCGGAAATGGTGACCTTCTTGCCTTGGAAGCTATCGCCTTTCATCGCGAGCATTTCGCGCGCGAAGTAGACGGTCCCGAAACCGGTTGCGGCGGGGCGCATGAGGCTACCGCCGTAGGTGAGGCCTTTTCCGGTAAGGGTTGAGGTGAACTCATTGCGAAGGCGTTTGAACTGCCCATACATGAAACCGATTTCGCGGCCACCGACCCCAATGTCTCCAGCCGGGACGTCGACATCTGCTCCGATGTGGCGGAACAGTTCGCTCATGAATGATTGGCAGAAGCGCATGACTTCCCCATTGCTCTTTCCCTTGGGATCAAAATCGGATCCGCCTTTGCCACCGCCCATGGGCAGGGTGGTGAGTGAGTTCTTGAAAACCTGTTCGAAGGCGAGGAACTTCAGCACGCCCAAACGAACGGTCGGGTGGAAGCGAATCCCGCCCTTGTAGGGTCCAATCGCGCTGTTCATTTGAACGCGGAATCCGCGGTTCACCTGAACCCGGCCCGCATCGTCAACCCATGGAACACGGAACATGATCACACGCTCAGGCTCAACCATGCGTTCCAAAAGACCGTCCTGTTTGTATCTGGGGTTTTCCTCCAGAAATGGCCAGAGGGATTTGATGACCTCTTCAACGGCCTGGTGGAATTCCGGTTGATCGGGATCCCGGTCTTTAATCTTTTGAACGAATGATTCAGGGTTATATTGCATGATATTATGTGTTGGAAAAAGGGTTATGACATGAGGTCAGCACTTTTCCCGAGACGACTGTCCCGGGGAGACTAGCTTAATGGAATCATGATTCAGCATGGGTTAAGGTTGGACAGCCGCAGGATGGGGCTGCCGTGGAAAAAAAGCCGCTTAGTTTCTGTTGAAAGCGGCAGAGGATTCAAGAGCTATTTTTGAAACTGTGTGAAATTCGCGGGATACCAAAGCGGGAGAGCCGGAGCGGAGGGCTTTGAGCGGATGGGGGAATGGCATCCTGGGTCGACGGTGGAGTGGAAGGGGAGGCTCTAACGTTAGAATAATCCGGTTCTTGTCTGCATGAGGGATGCGGAATAGAGTCTCAAACGATTTAGACGCCGATTTATTCGAGGCGTCGGCTGTTATTTCAACCGGAATGGAATCATGACAGGAAAGGAAATATTGTTGGAGGCCCTACGCGGCGGAACGCCTGAGCGAATCCCTTGGGTGCCTTTCGCTGGGGTGCATGCCGGGAGTTTGATTGGGGCGGAGCCGGAGTTGTTTTCGCGGGATGCAAGCCAGATCGAGAAGGGGGTGTTGCATGTGTGTGAGCGATACAAGCCGGATGGTGTTCCGATTGTATTCGATTTACAGATAGAGGCCGAGATGCTGGGATGTGAACTGGAGTGGGCCTCCGAGACACCGCCCGCGGTTAAATCCCATCCGTTGGCGGGCCAAATGCCGGTGGATATGGGAGTGTTGCCCGCATTTGATGTGAGCTCCGGGCGTATGCCTGTGGTGATGGAAGCGACGCGTCGGCTGCAGTCCGGAATCGGTAAGGAGGTGGCACTATATGGACTCATTACCGGACCATTGACGCTTGCCTTGCACCTGAGGAGTGCCGAATTGTTCATGGATTTGATCTGTGATGAGGACTCGGCGGACCAGTTGATGGCTTATTGCGCGGATATTGCATGCCGGATGGCAAAGGCGTATCTGGATGCGGGGGTGGATGTTGTGGCTGTGGTGGATCCCATGATCAGTCAGATATCCTCCGAGCATTTCTCACGTTTCGTATCCGGACCCTTGAATCGGGTTTTTGATGCGATTGGCGAATCGGGGAGGCTTTCGAGTCTGTTCGTCTGTGGGGATGCCACCCGTAACCTGGAGGTGATGTGTGAGACCCATTGTGACAATGTTTCCGTGGATGAAAACATTGATCTAGCGGTGTTGCGTTCCGTTGCCCAAAAGGCCGGGAAATCCTTCGGGGGAAACTTGAAGCTCACGACGACGCTGTTGCTGGGTTCACCGTTGGAGTGCCAGAAGGATGCCATCGAATGTCTGGACAAGGGTGGAGCGTCCGGTTTTGTTTTGGCTCCGGGCTGTGATCTGCCTTATGCCGTTCCCCCGGCGAATCTCGAAGCTGTCGCGCGTCTCGTCCATGACCCGTATGAACGGGATGTGGTTCGAACCCTTGAGGCCCATGCGGATGTGGGGGATCTTCCTGATATTGATTTGCCGGATTATGACTCACTGGATCGCATCCGGATCGATGTTGTGACCCTCAACTCCGCTGCGTGTGCTCCATGTCAGTACATGGTGCTTGCAGCCCGTGATGCCGCTGAGGCAGTTGGAGATCCCATCGAAGTGGTCGAGCACAAGATCACGACCAAGGAAGGACTAGCCGCAATGCGGAAGCTTGGAGTGGAAGCCATCCCAAGTATTTGTATTCAGGGTAGGCTTGCCTACGCGTCCATTATTCCCGACAGCAAGACGCTGGCCAAGGCGATCCTTAAGGCGTCCGGAAAATCCTGATATCAGGGAGTGGCGGCAATGCGCGATCCTATACCGGTTCTGCTGGTCAGTGGGTTCCTCGGAAGTGGAAAAACCACGCTTTTGAGCCATTTGGCATCGACCTCTGTTGGGCAGAAGCTGGTGTTTCTGGTTAACGAGTTTGCCAGTAAGGGAGTGGATCCTGTTTTGTTGAAGTCGACGGGTTTACCTTTGATCACGGTGGAAGGTGGGAGCTTGCTGTGTCGATGCCGTTCGGGAGACTTTATCCGGCATATGCGCAAATTGGTTAAACTGCGTGATGCGGGATCCGTTGAGGTGGATTTGCTTGTGATTGAGACCAGTGGTATGACGGACCCGAATGGAATGCCAACTCTACTGAAAGAGAGCCGATTGGATGCATTCTTCGGGGTAAGGGAGACCCTGGCGGTTGTTGTGCCAGGGCAGTGGATCAAACTGCAGAAAGCATTACCGGTATTGAATGCGCAGGTGATGGGTGCGAGCCGCGTTGTCATCAACAAGTGCGATGTCAGCCCGGATGACCAGATCGAGGAGACCATTCGCGCGGTCCGTGCGCTTCGGCCGGATGTTCCGGTTGAGCGGGTGTCGTATGGGAGAGTTGTTTTCTCGCTGCCGACAGTGTCTCCGGAGTGGGCGGATGGCGTTCTGCCGGTTAGTCCGGGCGCATACGTCGCATGTGAATTCAAGCTTTTGGGGCGGCATGTGGAAGCCGATGCTTTAGTGACGGCTTTCACCACCATCGGTCCATCCGTTTACCGGGCAAAAGGTTTTTTGCCTAAAGGAGTGGGAGCGGGAATGCTCTACTTTGACTGGACTCCCGGGCAGTTGAATCAACGACCGCTGGTAGAGGCTCCGGTATCCGGTGGATATTTGGTTGTGATCGGACACCGTGATTCCGAAGCGGATATTCGGCGCTTGGTTGACGGGGTGATCGCCCGATCAGAATAGAAAAGCGGCGCAACGAAATGTTCCCGATTGCGCCGCCAAATGGAACCCGTATTCCGGACGGGTTTTACTGACGGACCAGACCGTTGAGGTCGCGGACGGCTCCCTTGTCGGCACTGAGTGCCATCAACGCATAGGCGCGAAGCGCTTCGCTCACGGGACGGATGCGTGCGACCGGTTTCCATGCAAGGTTTCCTTTTGCCACCATTGTCTTGCGTCTTGCAGCAAGCACATCGTCGGAAATGGCGACACGGATGGAACGGGCTGGAATATCGATTTCGATAGGGTCGCCATCTTCAACCAGAGCGATGTTTCCTCCGGATGCGGCTTCCGGGGATGCGTGCCCGATCGAAAGCCCGCTGGTGCCGCCTGAAAAACGTCCATCGGTGATGAGTGCGCATACCTTATCGAGTTTCCTCGATTTGAGGTAGCTGGTGGGATAGAGCATTTCCTGCATGCCGGGCCCGCCGCGTGGGCCCTCGTAACGGATGACCACCACATGCCCCGGTTGAACTTTGCCGCCAATGATCCCTTCAACCGCGTCTTCCTGACTTTCGAAGACGATGGCCTTGCCCTTGAAGGTGAGAATGGAAGCATCAACTCCGGCGGTTTTCACGATGCATCCGTCCAGTGCGAGATTGCCCTTCAGCACAGCAAGTCCACCGTCCTGACTATATGCGGAGTCCTTCGAGCGGATGCATCCTTCCTTGCGGTCCTTGTCGAGTGACTCCCATTGACTGCGTTGGCTGAAAGCATGTTGGGTTTTGATGCGTCCGGGCGCAGCTCCGTAGCGCTTGAGCGTTTGAGGATCGTCCGAAGTCATGATATCCCAGCGTTGAATGGCGTCTCCGATGGATGGCGCATGGACGGTGGGTATGTTGCGGTGGATGAGCCCGGCCCGGTCCAATTCCGCCAGGATGCCCATGATGCCACCGGCGCGATTCACATCCTCCATGTGATATTTGTTGGTGGACGGTGCGACCTTGCAAAGGTTTGGCACTTTCCGGGAAAGCCCATCGATGGTGTCCATCGTGAAGTCGACACCCGCAGCGTGGGCGGCGGCAAGCAAATGGAGCACCGTATTGGTGGAACCTCCCATTGCGATATCCAGGCTCATCGCATTCTCAAAAGCCTCGAAGGTGCAGATGGATCGTGGCAGAACCGATGCGTCATCTTTTTCGTAATAGCGGCGGGTCAGCTCAACGATCTGTCGGCCCGCTTCCATGAAGAGTTCTTTCCGTACCTCATGGGTCGCCACGATTGAGCCGTTTCCGGGAAGCGCCATCCCGATGGCTTCAAGCAAACAGTTCATCGAGTTGGCCGTGAACATGCCGGAGCAGGATCCGCAGGTTGGACAGGCCTCGTTTTCGATGAGTGTGAGTGCGTCGTCGCTGACAGCATCATCGGCGGCCGCGACCATTGAGTCGATCAGGTCGAGGCGAAGCGTCTGGCCATTGATGGAGGCTTTTCCTGACTCCATGGGTCCGCCGGTGATGAAGATCGTGGGAATATTGAGGCGCAAGGAGGCCATCAGCATACCCGGTGTGATTTATCGCAGTTGGAGATGCAAACCAGAGCATCCGCGCAGTGCGCGTTGCACAT
>JAQVLM010000193.1 GCA_028704125.1 Opitutales bacterium | reverse complement strand
TATCCGAAAGGAACTCGCCGACGTGGCCTTCGCACTCGAACCAGGCACTTACACACGCGAGCCCGTAGTCATTGGCAACCATGTGTTCATCCTCTTTGTCGAAGATAAACGCGACGAGGGAATCCAGCCGATTGAGGAAGTCCGCGAAATCATTGAGGAGCGCATCATGTCCACAATCTCCCGCGACGCCCAGCAGAAGTGGGTAGCCCGTCTCCGCGAAGGCGCATACATCCGCTTCAACATCTAGGCACTAAGCCGATCTTTTTTGATATTGCCGTGATCGAGTCTCTCCTCGAAGGGATGCATGCGCTTCCCCCCGAACTGGTCAAAGCCGGATTGCTGATTTTTACCTTCGGATCCCTGCTGTTGATGCTCCGGATATTCGGGTCGATTGGCGTCACCGCATATGTCTGCATCGCGATTGTGGCGGCCAATCTGCATGTGCTCAAAGCCGTCCAATTCTCGGCATTTCCCGATCCGGTCGCGTTGGGAACCATTCTATTTGCCACCACCTTTCTCGGCACCGACATTCTTACCGAATACTATGGGCCGGAACACGCCCGGCGCACGGTGCTACTCGGGTTTTCCGGGCTCATCCTGATGACCGCCTTCATGATCTTCGGGATCGGCATCCGCCCCCTCAGCGAAGCGCAGGCCACCGGAGATTGGCAATGGGCATTGGACAACCATCGACACCTCACCGCGATTTTCACTCCGGTTCCCGCTATTCTCCTCGCGGGCCTTAGCGCCTACATGGGGAGCCAGATCCTCGACATATGGATCTACCAACGCATCCGGAAATTCAGTCACAACCGGCACCTCTGGCTTCGCAATAACGCATCCACCTGGATCTCCGCCCTCATCGACAACACCATCTTCAGCCTGCTGGCCTGGGTCATACTGGCTCCCAGCCCGCTCCCCTTGCCGGTTGTATGGAAAACCTACATTCTCGGAACATGGTTCCTGCGAGTGGGCGTCGCCCTGCTCGATACCCCGATTCTATATCTCGCCGCATTTGCGCTTCCCAAGGAGGATCGTATCCGCTACAGACACTCCATTTCCGCATACGAGTCATAGACCCATGTCGTTTTCCTCCGGATCATGAACCACACTCCCCCCGAAGGCTTTTCATTCAAAATCACGTCCCAGGCAAGCGGCACCCATGCGCGCACCGGCCTGCTGGAAACCCCGCACGGAACCATCGAGACCCCGCATTTCATCTTCTGTGCGACCAAGGCTGCCATCAAGGGGCTCACCATGGATCAGATGCGGGAGTGTGGTGCCGAAATCATCCTCGCTAACACCTACCACCTCTTCCTCAACCCGGGCGGACCGTTTGTTGAACGACAAGGCGGACTCCATCGCATGACCGACTGGCATGGCCCCATGCTCACCGACTCCGGCGGATTCCAGATCTTCAGCCTCGGCAACGGATGGGTGGCGGACGAGATCAAGGGCAAACGCCAACATGGAACCGAGCGCAAACTGGTCGAGATTTCCGAAGACGGCGCCCACTTCATTTCTTACATTGACGGCACCCGGCACTACCTCACACCCGAGACCTCCATCCAAACCCAGATCCAGCTCGGGGCCGATCTCATCGTGGTCCTCGATGAGTGCTCCCCCTATAATGTGACGCGCGACTACACCGCACGCTCCATGGAGCTGAGCCACCGCTGGGAGAAGCGCAGCCTCGATGCCTACCATGCTATGACCAACGGCAAACAGGTCCTATACGGCATTGTACAAGGCGGCGTCTACGAGGACCTGCGCAGGGAAAGCGCGGGATTTGTCAACGAGCATCCCTTTTTCGGACAAGCCATCGGTGGTTGCCTCGGCGGATCGCGTGAGGAGATGGTCGAAGTCATTGGCAGGGCCTCCCGCCCACTCCGGAAAGACCGCCCCACCCACCTGCTCGGCATCGGCGGCGTTCATGATATTTGGGAAGGGATCCATCACGGAATCGACACCTTTGACTGCGTTCACCCCACCCGCATCGCCCGCCACGGCGGCGCGCTCATCCGCCCGGTGGAACACGGTGGAAAGACCCACCTCAACCTGCGCAATGCCTGTTTCAAAAACGACGATCAGCCCCTCGATGAGCGCCTGCCCTGCAAAGCCTCACGCGAATTCTCCCGCGCCTACATCCACTACCTGCTGCGGGCTGGCGAAATGCTGGGCATCCAATTGCTCATCCAGCACAACGTCTGTTTCATGATGGAACTCATGCGCTCCGTCCGCTCCTCGATCCGGAACGACCGCATCCGCGAAGAACAATCCCTCTGGATCTAGCGCAGCCTGTGATTCATCAATAGAGGCATCTTTGCCGTCAAAGAGCAGCTAACCCGCAAACAGCGCATTCCTCCGTCCGCACTGACATTCAGGAAACAGCCCAGTCGTTTATTTCGATGAGTAAATCAGGACGCATATAACGGCACTGTTTGAATGCACCCTTGAGAGGCCATTCAATATTGATACCACCCCGCAGTGTGGTACGGTATCGACATCCGGGCTGGAATGCCCTAAGGTCCCTTGTTGTCCGGCCGCCCATATTCATACTTCCAGCATTCCATGATCCATCCAGATAGCATGACAACCGTGTTCAGCCGCATCGCCGCACTTTCGCCATGCGTGACTCCGGGAAACACCCATGCCAACGTCCGGGCCATTCTGGATGAGGCAGCCACTCAACCCGATGCGGATATCTACCTGACCCCGGAAATGAGCGTCTGCGGATACACCTGTCAGGACCTTTTTCTTCAGGAGCATCTCATCGAACAATGCCTTGTCGCGCTCGACGCGCTGATGACAGGTTTTCGCCGATCCGCCGTCCTGATCGTGGGCATGCCGGTCCGGGTCGGATCCAAGGTATGCAACTGCGCATGCGTGATCCAAGGGAGCCCGCATGGTGATGCGCAGGTGCTTGGAGTGATTCCCAAGACCTGGATACCCAACTACAGCGAATTCTACGAAATGCGTTGGTTCGCAAGTGCCTTGGATTGCAACGAAACGGAAGTCGATCTGGGACACGGCTTCGGAACCGTTCCCTTTGGCACAGACCTGATCTTCCGGTGGAAAACGACCGGCTTGGCTTTTGGGGTGGAGATTTGCGAGGATCTCTGGGCCGTTACCCCTCCCTCCAACCGCTTGGCATTGGCAGGGGCACATCTGATCTGCAATTTATCGGCATCCAACGAGCTGGTCGGTAAAGCGGACTACCGCCGCGAACTCGTCAAAACCCAATCCGGACGTCTGATCTGCGCATATGCTTACGCGAGCGCCGCACCCGGAGAATCGGTTTCGGATACCGTGTTTTCGGGTCATTGCCTGATCGCGGATAACAACCGCATTCTGGTGGAGAACCAGCGCCTCCAGAATCAATCATCGATCGCGGCCGACATTTGCGTGACCGAGATCGAAGGGGAACGCAACCGGAACTCGACGTTCCGCAAACAAACCGTTCAGCCATGCCGCACCATCCTCTGCTCTCTGGGCCGGAACCGCCACGAGGGGCTCCTCAAACCCTGCCCGGCTACTCCCTTCATTCCCACAGAGGAGTCGCGGAAAGCGGCTGTTTGTGAGGAGATCGTCAGCATCCAGACAGCAGCGCTCGGGCGCAGGCTCGCCCATCTCGGGTATCCTCCTTTGGTGATCGGGGTATCCGGAGGTCTGGACTCCACGCTAGCGCTGATGATCGCCCACATGACCTTCAGGCAAAACCAACTATCGCCCGACCGGATCATCGCCATGACGCTTCCGGGGATGGGAACATCGGACCATACCCGCTCCAACGCCCAAGCCCTGATGAGTGGATTGGGAGTCACGTCTGAGACCCTTTCCATTGTATCTATGGCTGAAGCCGAGCTGCAAACCCTTGGGCATACCGCCCATGATGTGACCTTCGAGAATGTGCAGGCACGCGCGCGGACTGCCCTGCTTTTCAACCGCGCCAACCAGGTTAAAGGTCTGGTGCTCGGAACCGGGGATCTCTCTGAATTGGCACTGGGATGGATGACCTACTGCGGCGACTCGGAATCCCACTACCACGTCAACGCCGGCATTCCAAAGACCCTCATTCGCGTGCTTGTGGAATGGCTGGGACGCCAGCCCATGTTCGAGACAGTCCGCACATCGATCGAGTCCATCCTCAACACGCCAATCAGTCCGGAGCTGCTTCCGCTCAGCGCCGACGGAAAGATTATCCAACAAACCGAAGATTCGATCGGGCCTTATATTCTCCACGACTTTTTCCTGTATTGGGCGATCCGCAAACAAATGCCCCCCCGCTATGTTCTCCATTTTGCAAGGCATGCCTTTCCCGACACTGAACTTCCCGTGATCCGGAAGTGGTTGAAGGTTTTTTACGGACGCTTTGCCAGCCAGCAGTTCAAAAGAAACAGCATGCCCGATGGACTGAAAGTGGGAACCATGTCACTCTCACCCCGCTCCGATCTGAGGATGCCATCCGAAGCTTCGATTGAGACTTGGCTTGAGGAGGTTGATGCATTCGAAGCATAGCCGCCACAAAGGACTTTCGCGCGGCCGCGTCTGAAAGGATCCTTGGTTTTTTGTCCGGAATCCCTTCAAACGGATGACGGGAGCTTGAGCCGCATCCAATTCCCAGCATATTGATTACATCATGGCACTTGATCCAGATTTTGTCCGGAAGATACAGGAACGCAAAGCCGCGCGCGAGGCACTCGAACAGAAGTATGGAAGCTCAACCCCTTCCAAACGGGTTGCATCCGCCTCCGGAAAAACCTCATCCAGCTCGAAAAGCCCTCGTAAGAAGGCTGGTCCCGTATACCGCTCAGTATCCATGCTGAGCGGAGAATCCGTTATCATCGACGGGGAAGATGCCCGAAAAAGGGCCGAGAAAGCCCAATACAAAGGCTGAAGGGGCATCCATCTTGAATGACTGCCACCCGATCAAACCTCTGATCCGAAAGAGAAATTCACGCGTTCGATGCCCGACTTCGAACACGCATCCATGACGCGAACCACCCATTGGTGGGGAACATCTCCTGCAGGCACAAGGGTGACCGCCGCCTCGGTTTGATTGGCATCACTGGTCTCGCGGAACCGGGTCAGCATTCCGACAAGCGGGAACAGACCATCCGATGAATCCGCCTTTCCGAGCGGATAGGCATTCACCACGACCTGTCCGTCCGACTGGATCTCGATCCACTGTTCGTCCGGCATCTCAATCGGCTCGGATTGCTCCACAACCCCAGGCAACTGAAACGACAGATCGGCCTCCTGCTTTCTAAGGCTTGAGGTCATGATGAAGTAGATCAGGAGCAGAAAGACGCAATCGATCATGGGAGCGATCGCAATCTCAGCTTGAGGAGATTCCCGTCGGATGCGCGCCATAGCCGTCCTTTCTATGCACCTTTTTCGAAAGTGGCGTAGACCACTTCCGAAACCCCGGCATCCGCCAGTGTCCGCAGTGCTTTTCGGATCTCCCGATAGGGCGTGCTCTTGTCCGCCCGCACCACCATCCGCAGGTCAGGTTTATGGCCCATCAACACCTTGACCGATCGGACCAGTTCATCGGCATCAACCGGACGCTCTCCAAGATACAGGATGCCCTCACTATCGACCGAGACGATCCCACGATCGCTCAAATCCTCGGGCACCTTGCTCTGCTCTGATTCGGCCAACTCCAGTTCCTTCGCCCGATCAGCGTCCGCCAAAGTGCTCACGCACATGAAGAACACCAGAAGGAGAAAAACCATATCAATCATCGGGGCCATCTGGAAGCCCTCGGGCGGTGGTTGTCTCCTCCGGATGCGAGCCATATGACAAAAGTATGGGAGTTGACTCGACCGGCAGCGGCATTCTGCCGGTTACCAAAGGTCTCAGGCGTTGAAACCCTTGATCTTGAACAGGCTGGTTACACTGGTGTTGTAGTGAATCCTCTTGATGGCCTCGGCAAGCATGGGAGCAATGCTCACCACACGGATCGGCAGATCCCTCGGATCGAGAGCAATGGTGTCGGTGGTGATCAGTTCCTTGATTTGGCTTTTCGCAAGACGCTTGAAACCGATCTCATTGACCGCTCCATGACTGACGGCGGCACGCACTGACTTTGCACCATTTGCCAGAAGCATCTCGGAGGCCGCGATGATTGTACCGGCAGTCTCGGTCATGTCGTCGACCAGGAGCACATCGTAGTCCTGGACATCGCCAACCAGATTAAGGGACTCAACCGTGGTGGCACTCACCCGCCGTTTTGCGATCAATGCAATCGGGCAGCCGAACAGGTCGGCGTAGATCGAAGCCAACTTCATCCCGCCAACGTCTGGAGAACACACGCACAGCTTTTCGGGCTTGGTCTTCTGCAGGTACTCATAGATCACTGGAGAGGCGAAAAGCACATCCACGGGAATGTCGAAGAATCCCTGGATCTGCTGGGCATGCAAGTCAACCGTCAACACACGGTTCGCACCCGCGGCCACCAGAAGATTGGCAACCAGTTTTGCGGT
>JAQVLM010000192.1 GCA_028704125.1 Opitutales bacterium | reverse complement strand
GAAAATCATCCTTGCTTTGGGGGGAGCCATTGACCTTGGTGGGATTCAGTTTTTTGAGTTTCTCAATGGTGAATTTGCACACTTTACCCCATGTGTATTTGGCATTCGTCTTACTATCGCGCATGGCATCGATAGCCTCGCCGAGGTTTTGTTTCCGAATTTCTTCCCGAATTTCTTCCCTCCACTTGTTAATCACTTCAAGCGAAAAGCAAGTGCCAACGAAAAGTGACGGGTCCAGTGAGATAAGTGCTTCCTGAAATCTTTCAGGGGGAAGATGTAGGCCTGTTTTCGCGTTAAGCCTGTGTAAGTAGTACCATACTTTGATTGTTTCCAGGTCTTCCTGGAGCTTTGTGAGCTCCGTAGGCTTACCATCGGGAGTCTTGGTATTGATGGGATCATTGTCGGGGAGTTTATAGGCTTCTGATTCCCAGAGATCCTGGATGCGGCGAACCAGTCCGAGGCGTTCGAGCCAGTAGAGGCAGATATCGACCTTGGTCCTGCGTTGATCGTCATCGAGTTGTTGATCGGAATTGAGTACAGAACTGAGTGTGCGGGAGTCCACGACAATGATGCCTTCAGGAGAGATCTCTTTGTAATTGCTGTTTTGTGGGATCTCCTCGTTGCCTGTTGCGATACGCTTGACCATTTCCATGCGGCGAGTCCATTGCGCATGCAGCAGGTACCAGATCTGCTCCAGAGTACCGCTGCTCATATGGTTTGATTTCAGGAGAAATTCGTTGATGTGGACGTCTTTCATCCGATCGGTCAAGAGGATGGCCCGCGCTTTGGGAGCGTTCCTGTTCTGGTCTTTGCCCGCGGCTTCGATTACAGCAGCTGGGTTGCGGTGTGCGCGTCCAGTTTGTTGTACCAGCTCGTTAATGGACGTTGGCAGGCCGAGCAGGATTACCGAGCAGATGTCGCCTTTGTCCACACCGAGGCCGAAGGCATTGGTGCAAAGGATGATGTTTGGGGCATTCTTGTCTCCCGAACAAAAGGTATCCATTACGTTTTTGCGCTGATGGGACGGCATCTTGCCATGATACAAAGCGACCTTTCCGTGAAAGTAGGTATCGGCAGGAAGCGTCTCCAGGTTTTTTGGAGGACGCACACGAAGCGTGACTTCCCCATTGTTTTGTCTTTTCAGTGTAAGGCTGATTGCCTCAACGAAGGGGATTCGATTCCCTTTTTGGTCCGTTTTTGGGAGAAGATGGATTCCGCGGATGATACCGATCAACTGCTGTAGAGTTGTCGGGGGGGACTCGAGAATCGGAAACGAGATTATATTCAATTTTTCGTCGATGATCTGGGATATCTCATACTTTGCAAATTGCTTGAGGTCGATATCGATCAAATGGTCATTTACCGCACCGGTAAGTTGGCTCAATCCATAGTCCAGATTTTCTGAATAAACCTCTTTCCCGTTTGATATACGCTTCGGCCGGAAATGGGTTTTTCCAAAAACCAACTCAGATTGCCTGATCGTTACAGAGTAGACCAGAACAGGCAGGTCGGCAAAGCGAATATTGTTTATGAATTCCTGAGACAGAAATCCGTGGAGTACGCCCGTGCGGAACGCAAAATGATCCAATTTGGTTTTTGAGTGATATTGTATGGTTTCTGGGACAGCAAGTGCATTGTCGTGCACTTCGAGCTCGATTTCCGGGCGCAGTGAGAAGCCTCCGATGATGTCCTTGGAGTCGATGGCGAAGAGCGTTTTGACGTCCTCGGTTTGGGCGGGCTCGATGGTCGCCGTGAAGAGGGCTGCCCGCGGGACAGGTAAGGTGGTAGAGTGACTGTGGTCTGTGATGGTGTCCTTGTGGTGGAAGGACAGGTTGGTGAGCTTGTCGGTGCCGAGCGCGATTTCGGGCGATTTTGTTTTGATCCCGAGTGCCTTGAGGCGTTTTTCGCAGAAGTCATTGAGCCAGCGGGCGACGTACATGTAGGAGGGACGGAAGCTGTGCCCCCAGGAGGAGAGGCAGTGGGCTTCGTCGAGCACAACCTGGGCGATGTCGCGGCAGTTGAGCATATCGCGCACAGCCGCATTCATGAGCTGCTCAGGCGCGAGGAAGATCACATCGCAGTCGCCTCCGCGCACAGCAGCGCGGATGTGGCTCTTTTGGGAGGAGGTAAGCGTGGAATTATAGTAGGCGATGGAGAAGAAAGAAGGGTCGCTTACATCGGTTTTCTTGGCGGACGTGGCGAGTTGTGCGCCGGTTGTTTCTGTTGCGATTGTTTCATCGGTGTTCGATTCCTTTTCCCCAATCTCATTCAGCACATGGATGCGGGGATTTTCCCGCTGCATGCCCCATACCTGGTCCGCCTGCAGTGCCTGCAACGGGGAAATGACAACGGTGAGCGCCTTCCAACGCTTGGCGAAGATGTAGGCGGGCAGTTGGTAGCACATGCTCTTTCCAAAGCCTGTTGGAGCTACATAAAGGCCAGATGGCGAGAACTTCCAGGTGAAGCCTTCCGGATCGCGGCGTTGGCTCTGGTCCTTGGTGTCGAAACCGAGGATACGCCCCATGACATCGGCCTGGTGAATGCCGTGGAAGGATTTACAGTCTTCACACAACGACTCCAAATGGCATTCGAGGGATTCGCGGCAACGGTTATGTTGTCTTTCTGGAGGGTTAAGGGGGGCTGTATCGGCGAGTACCGTTGCAGGAAATCTGGGACAGGTGTAATGGTCGTGTTCCAGTCCGGCCGGGACTTCCACGTATCGGCCTTTGAGGGTGTAGTTATTTCCCTTCGCCCGTTCGGAAAACTCGTGATACCAACCGTTGAGGCTTTTGGCAACGGAGGTGCAACCCTCTCGCATTTTGCATGATTCGGAATCGTCGCAGTCGATTTCGGTGTCCGTTTTTTTCAGAAGATCCCACTGGTAGGTGCGGATCAGGTGCAGCACCTGCGGGTATTGACCGGCAATCCAGGGATGGGGTGCGAAGATGCCATTGGCTTCAGACCAATATTTGGAGCCTCCGCTTGATCCGTTTTTCACTATTTCATTAAGGCCCTTCGCACGAGCCAGCCAGCAGACGAAATAGGCGCAGGCAAAAGGAGATGTTTTGAGGTAGGATTTGAAAAGTCTCCGAAAGCTCTTGTTTGTTTTGCATAAAAAACCTTTCAGTCGATCACAACCAATCTTCCGGTTGCCATTGCAATCATTGGGCGCAAACCGATTCACCGACTCCCAGTCGCGTTTCATCCAATCCATTCCGGGAGCATCGCGGCACAAAATGAAGTCGAGAATGGGCTTGAGCGGGTGGTTGTGGATCAGTTCGACAAGACCGCCGTCTTTTTCGTCTCCTTTGCAGAATTGGGATTTATCGAAGGTGTATTTGTAGCATTCCTCGGCGTCTTTAGCGGGATCGTTGCCTGAATCGGAGGTGCTTTTATCATCTTGGCCACTGTTCTCTTTGATTTCTGCCTGTTCTTTTCCTTTGTAGTTTTTGCGCAGGGAGACACAGCGAGCGTCGGGCTGGATCAGCAAAGAGAGTTCGAGGGAATCGATGATGGGCGGACGGGCGGCTGGTTGTCCATTATTGCCTGAACTCTCATTGTCGTACACCCCAAGAGATTTGATATAATTCCAGTCATGCCAGCGGAAGTTTTGTCCCAGCCAAATACAATTTGAAACCTGGTTGGTCTGGTTCACGGTCCAAATGGCTGCTTCCTCACGGTTTGCCACGACCATGTCATGGTCTTTCAGTGCGTTTTGTGCAGCATACTTGGCGACATCGGGTTTGTAGTTGATGCTGCGATATTTGATGGAATAGCCGCTTGATTTCGGAGTGATTGTGCGAATGTGCCAAGGTTGTTGCCAGAAGTCCCTATGCGACCAGTTTGCTTTTTTTCGGGTTTCTTCAAGACGATGACGATAGCTGCCCGCGTTTTCACAAATGTGGGAGCCAGCATATTGGTGGTCGAAGACTCCCATGGTTTCGTAATCCAGGGACAGGATGGAGGTCGTGTTTGAGTGGGTCATTCGGTGACGTGCAGAAAGCAAGATTCAATGGAAAAGCAATCGGCCTGTCGAGTGGAATGCTTAAGTAAATTGTTGCCAGAATAAGCGGAATTAATGAGGGATTGGCCACGAAATGGAATAGAAAACATAGAAGGGGAAGATGGTTTTCTTTGAACCGCCGATTTCACTGATTTACACGGATAAGATGGGGGAGCATTGGCCACGAGAGAGCACAAAAATCACAGAGATGGGGGAGGTCGAGGGGTAAACCGTCTCCTACGGAAGAGTGAAGTTAGAAAAGTGAATGGTGAAATGAAAGGGGGAATTATGAAGGATGAATTATGGGGAAAGAGGGAAAATGGGAATGGGATTTTTTACCACGGAGACGCGGAGACACGGAGGGAAGAAGGATGAAGTTAGAAGGGTGAGGGGGAGGTTAGAAAAGTGAAAGGAGAAATCCAGAAAAAACTGGGAGTTTCGGGATGGGATGCAGGAGGCCATGGCTTCGATGAGACGGTGGATGTTTGTCTGGCAGGAATGAATCCGGGGGAGTCAAAGCAGTTGGGACAGGAGGGTGCGCATGGGGATCCGAAGCGGGTGGTCGGTGGTGGGATTTGCGAAGCAATCCGCATCCACCTCATCCATTTCCCATACGGCCTGGAAGGTGTGGGGCACCATGAGTTCTCTGGAGAAGTGGACCAATGCCGGACTGATGGGTTCTTTGGCGGAGTTCTTTACCTCAATCAACATCCAGGGAACCCCGTCGCGAACGACAAGGAAATCGACTTCCCGTTGATAGGCATCCCGGATGTAATGGAGGGCAAATTGGCCGAGTCCGGCGTCTGTCCAATAGTTGACTGCCTTCAGCAAATGGGCGGCCATGAAGGATTCGCAGCGGGCCCCTGGGTCTGGAATCGCACTCCAGTCCGTCGTGTAGATCTTGGGTTGCTTACGCAATGACTTGCTGACGTTCTTGAACCATGGGCGGACACGGTAACTGAAGTAAAATGATTCCAGCACGTCCAGCCAGCGTCGGATCGTATCGACAGTGACCGAAATTTGTTTGGCGAGATTACTGAAATTTGCCAATTGACCGGATTGCGCGATGAGCAAATGGGAAAGGCTGATGAGTTGGTCGATTTCCTGTACCCGCGTGAGGTCGCGCAGGTCTTCACGAAACAGCTGCTCGAGACGAAGCTGACTCCAGCGGCGGTGAAAGCGGTCAGATGCACGCAGAAAGGGTTCTGGAAACCCACCAAAACGCCAGAGGGCATCGATGGCGCTTGGATCAGTCGGAGAGGGGGCCACCGTGACTGCACCAGTGGGGCGGTTGCGCTCCGATAACTCTCCTACCGAAAGTGGATGCATGCGATAGAGGAAATAACGCCCCATGAGGCTGTCGCCGCCCCGCTTGAAGATATTGAGACGAGCGCTTCCGGTCACCGTCACGGAGGCTTTGCCATCTACCGCGTCGAACAGGCCCTTGAGGAAGCGTTTCCAGTGGCGGAATTTGTGAATTTCATCGAAAGCAATTTGTGGTTTTGGTGAACCTGAAGCGCGCAGATTGAATAAACCCGCATGATCAAGCAGTTCGTCCGATCCTTTGAGTATCCACTCGCGTTCCGATGGTCGATCCCAGTTGAACAGGACATCACCTTCCTTCTGCAAAGCCCGCAACAACGTTGTTTTTCCCACTTGCCTGGCACCTGTGATGAAGGCCATTTGGCGCTCTTCACGCAAATGCTCAAGAAGCAAGTCCTCATAGATGCGTTTCATCGGGAAAAAAGGTGAGGAGTTTCAAACAAAACACAAGATCAATTTACGATGTATCGGAAAAAACACCGAAACAATTTACGATGTATCGTGGGAATGTGGCTCGTGAGAAGTAAGAAGGGAGAGGTAAGAAGGGTCCAAGGTCCAAGGTCGGATATCGGAGATTGCCGAGGGCGAAAAGCAGCAAATCTTTGAAAATCTGCTGATTTATTGCGAGGTCGATTCGAGGGTGATGGTGGAGCTGGCCGGGACATTGAGGGCGTTGGGGTGAGCACCTTCCTGCAGAAGAAGGGAGGGGGTGGGGATGCGCCCAATGGGCGATAGTCAATAGTCGATTGAGGGAAGAAGGGCGAAATGGCGGAAAGAAAGGCCGCGAGCAGGGATGAATTATGAGGGATGAAGCACGAAGGTGAAGAGAAGAAGGCTATGAACCACGAAATACACGGAAAGCACGAAAAGGGGAGGGGCTAACATCGCCCTGAGGGCTTACGCCCTTCGCCTGTGGCTCCGGGTACATACGCCTCAGCTTCGCTTCGGCAACATACTGGAAGGGGAAAATCTGTTGTTTTGCGGGAGCAAAACGTATGTGGCCCGAAGGGCTTATAGCGAGCCATGCGAGCGACGTTGGATCCCATCTTGTTAATCTTGTTCATCCTGTCTGTTCCTCTTCTCTTTTTGGACATGATTAACAATCGACAGGATTGGAGAAGAAGAGGATCTCACGCAGAGACGCAAAGCCGCCAAGGGGGGG
>JAQVLM010000191.1 GCA_028704125.1 Opitutales bacterium | reverse complement strand
TACCACTTCGTATAATAATGGGGACACCGTGTTCAATCCGGGAGACACCGGAGCGGGGTATTGGGAAGTGGCCACTCTTCTGGATGACGTGTTTGGAACAGCGGATCCTGGAGCGGGTGCATTTACCGAGACTTATTCGGATGTCTTCACTGTGGGAGGAGAGGGCAACCAGATGGTGGATTTCACCTTCCTCTACGATGATGGGGGTTATGAGTTTCAGTTTGGATATTTTGTGGTGACTGATGCGTTGTTGGATCTCCCCACCGGAACGGTGGCGGAGAAGGAATACTGGGCCTATCAGGCGCTGAGTTCCGCCGAAGTCCTTTTTGTGGACCGCGAGTACAACGATTCCTATAGCTATTGGGATCCGGAACATGAATGGATAGAGCACGGTCATTGGAGCGAGGAAAATGGTGGTCAATGGGTGAATGGCGAATGCATTGGCTGCACATGGGTGGTGGATGGAGGCTATTGGCAGGGAGCAGATGTGACGGTTCCCGGACCCGGTGCCCCGGCGGGTGCTCAGGTGGCGATTCCGGATCCGGGTGGCAATGTGATTCCCGGTCAGGAGAGTTTCACGTATTCTGGAGTTCGCACGACCGGGAACACCGTGACTAGGGAGTTTGAAGGCGGAACCCGTTTGGGCTTTTTCATTATCCCGGACAATACACTGGAGAACTTTCTTTCCGACTATTCGGACAACACCCAGTTCGATAGCTTTGGGGTCAACCGCTCGGGAGATGCCGATGGATGGGTGAACGGAAATCCGAATTGGCCTCTTTTCTCGATAACGGATGCGAACCCCGGATTGGAATCCGGAAATACCGGGAACAATGGCGAAACCGGGGCTCCGGATCAGGTGATGACGTTTGAAGGAACAACCCGTGATGGCTGGCTTACGGATGCTGACACCGGGGATTCGCTCGCAGGACAGAACGGAACCTTTGTTGCGTTTGAGGATCTCTGGAGACGGCCGGAAAAGGATCCGGACAATTGGTGGCTATCGTCAGACGAGGATTTCAGCGACTTGGTGTTCCATGTGGGCAACGTCCGATCCGGAAATGCTGTGCCAGAGCCCACAAGTGTGGTCGCGGGGATTGGGATGTGTCTTGCGATTGGATTGCATTTTCTTCGCAAGCGGAAGCAGCGGAATCCGGATTTGGATTGATCCATGCAGGTGACGCGTCCACGTTTGGTGAGGCTCCTATGGGTGGTCTTGCCGCTTGCAGTGCTTGTTGGGCTGGTTTTTCCCCGCTTATATGCGGGATTGAAGGTTCACCGTGCGCGATCGCTTGTTGCAGGAATCTCGGATGCTTACATTGAGGGAGACTGGCAGGGGTATGAGCAGCGCTTGTTGTCAGCCGGGAGGCTGGCTCCGGAGGATGAGATGGTTTTGCAGGCCCAATCCCGGTATATGGCGGTGCGACAGCATCCGATGACAATCGGACTTTGGGTTCGTTTGGTTAAGCTTTATCCGAGGAATCCCGCGAATTGGGAAGGCTTGTTTTTTGCCTCCGTTCAGATGAAGGATCCCAAGATGGCTCTGCTCGCGATGGAAGGCTATCGGAGGTCGACCGGAGAGGATCAAGAGCGTCTCCAGGAAATGGAGGTGGTGTTTTTGCTAATCGCTGGCAAAAAGCAAGAGGCCCTTCGAAAAACTCTCCCGTTGTTTGATTCCGGAAAAGCGAGTGAGAGCTTTATGCTGGAGGCGGCTGGTTTGCTGTTGGAAGCGGAACCCGACATGAGGCAGCCCGCCCGGAAATGGCTTGAAACGATGGGTGCCTCGGATGCATCGGAGGGGCTTGCGGCACGGGTGGTTATGGCAAGGGATCCGGAATTGGACGGGGAAGCCTTGCGTCGACTGGCGGATAGCATCCGTGCTCATCCGGAACGCAAGTTGGAACACGAGGTCCTAGCTGCTTCTTTGGACGCCCGTGGACTGGCCCGTGAAGGAGAGGATGTGGGATCCGTTTGGATCGACTTGGTCGAGGGAAAGTCTCTGGATGATCGCATCAAGATTGCCCGATGGCTGCAGAAGAATGGAGATCATGGATCGTCGGCTCTCATGATCGAACCAGCCGAGGCGATGCGCCACAGGGACGCCGCGTTGATTCATGTTGAGGTGCTTCAGGCTGGGGCCGCGTGGGATGAGATGCGGACTTTTCTTAGCCATAGGGATTGTCCTTTGCCCGATGTGTTGCGCCATGGGTGGCTTGCCAAATGCGCTTGGGTTACGGGAAACAAGAATGGATTCGGTATCGAATGGAGACGGGCGGTTCAAGCAGCCAAGGGAGATCCGGATGCTTTGGGCTACTTGGCGAATCTTGCAGACCAGTCGGATTGGACCACCGAAGCTGAGGCTCTGTGCAGAGAGCTCATCCTCACAAAAGGATCAGGAATGAGGGGGTGGATGGGGCTTTACCGTCTCGGATGGAAGAACGGCAATGCCCAATTGATGGAAGAAGGCATGGGAGGCCTGAGGCGGGTCGGCGGGTGACCGGGAATCTCTGGGTCGTGCCCGTTTGTGCTCTTGCGAGGATTTGGAGGTCGGCAGGATTGATGAAGTGAAAGCTGACTATTCGTCGGATTTGGCTCACACCGCATGGTGATGCTGAATCACAGCCATCAGGGAAGATTGCACGGCTTCGGGGATGAGTGCCGCCTGAAACCGGCCCGTGTAGGGATCTCCTTTTGCGTAGACTGTTGTCATGGAACCGACTGCCACTTTTTGCAGAGCGGAGTCCCGCTCGGTGTAGAATCCAAACCGGAACTCAAGTGAATGATCCTTTATTTCGAGACCTTCAATGGAGATCTCCACAGTATCTCCAAAGCGAAGCGGATGCTTGAAAGATGCGTTTGCTTTGACTCTCGGCCAACCGCGTGCTTCGATTCCCTCGCGTGACATCAGGTCCAGCTGGGCCTTTTTGAAAAGCTCGGCTTCGGCCTGTTCCATGTAACGGTAGAAGTTTGAAAAATGCACGATGCCGGCCATATCCGTTTCAGAAAACTGAACGGTATGAAAAGTGGACAGGATAGGGAGTGGGCGGTTCATGCAGAGATTTGGTTGGTTTGAATCGTATGCGGATGGTTCCCTCACGCAAGCGCCGATGGAGCGTTGGCGTCCTGAAATGCCGCATGACGGATTCCGCTGTATGCAAAAAAGTGATGGAGGTTCAACCCATTCCCATCCGATTGGGGACTCATGGAAGACCCGCTGGAATTTCATGCCAGAAGTGCGTTGATTACCCGTAATCGAGAATCGTGTAATGACGGGATCAATACGCCTGATCTGCTGTGGACCGGTTATCGGGCTCGGAGGGGAGACCGCCCAGAAAGCGGTGAAGTGCCGCTGCGAGAACGGGTCCGAATCCTTCGACCTGCTGAATCTCTTCCACACTGGCTTTACGCAGGCGGGTAATGCTGCGGAAGTGTTTCATGAGCGCGGCTCTTCTGGACTCTCCCATGCCGGGGAACTCGTCGAGGATCGATTCGCGTATCTTCCGGCTGCGCAGGTCGGCGTTGAAGGAATTTGCGAAGCGATGGGCTTCATCCCGGATGCGCTGGAGGAGCTGAATCGCCGGATCGTTGAGCGGGAGACTGAGGGGTGGTCTTTGGTCGGGAAAAATGATGGTCTCGCGTTTCTTGGCGAGGCCGATGAGGGGCGGTGGCTCAAGGTTGAGCACAAGAAAGGCCCGGAGGGCGGCGCCGACCTGCCCTTTTCCGCCATCGATCACCACGAGATCGGGGAAGGGGCGGCCTTCATCGGCGAGTCGCTGGTAACGTCGGCCCACCACTTCTTCCATGGCGCGGAAGTCATCATTCCCGACAAAGGATTTGATGTGGTAGCGCCGGTAGTCGGCCTTGCTGGGTTTGCCATTTCGGAAGCAGACCATGGAGGCGACGACGAAGGATCCGGACACATGGGAGATGTCGAAGCATTCCATGCGCTCCGGCGGGCTCTTGAGGTCGAGGCATGCCCGGAGGTGCTCGAGTGTGTCTTCCGAGGTCGCCCCGATGGGCACGTTGCGGGTGAATTTGCGGGTGCGCTCAAGTGTGGCCCGCATTGCGGTGATGAGGTCCCGTAGCTCAGCGGCCTTTTCGAAGGCATGTTTTTCCGCATGAGCGAGCATCTGCCCTTCCATCTGGCTGATCCACTCCCGGGCGCGTCCTTCGAGAAAGTCACAGGCCTTGGCTACACGTTCGCGATACGTCTCGACGGTGACTTCGTTTTCGTGTCCGTAGATTTCGCGGCGGACGTCATCATACAGGCGCCAGACTCCGGGGGAGATTTCGCGCGGTTTCGCATCCCCGAGCAGTATCCCGAAGGTGCGGCGCATTTCGGCCAAGGTCTTCCTGAGCAGAACCGGATGAACAAAGGGACCGTAATAGGTCGATTTGGAGTCGATCCGGTTACGGGTGAGGCGAAAGGCGGGCAGGGGTTGGTAGCCATCCAAACGCACGAGCAGGAAGCGTTTGTCGTCGACGAAGTCGGTGTTGTACTTCGGCTTCCATTCCTTGATGAGCTTGCCTTCAAGAATCAGGGCTTCGGTGTCGGATTTGACCTCGATGATGTCAAAATCCGCGATCAAAGGCAGCATGGATTTGACTTTGGGCTGTTGCACCGCGAGTTTTCTCGACGGTTGGAAGTAGGTGCTCACCCGTTTCTTGAGGTCTTTGGCTTTTCCCACGTAGATGATTTGGCCCAGACGGTCCTTCATCAGGTAGACGCCGGGCACATGAGGCAGGGCCCTGACCTTCTCCTTTAGCCGCGATTTGGTATCATCTGACATTTTCCATTCCTATGACCATTCCCTTTGATTCGCCTTCGGGTTCCGCACGTGGTCCCATTCGTGAAGTGGAGATCGTTCATCTTGGGGACGAACTCCTCCTCGGTTTGAGGGATAACACGCATCTCACCTTTCTTGGACGGTATTTCTCCAACTATGGAATCAAGATCCGGAGGGATCAAGTCATCCTCGATAAACATGAGGACATCGTGCGGTTCTTCGGGGACAGCTGGCGGTCGAGCGATTTGGTGATCACGACAGGTGGCTTGGGTCCAACGGTTGACGACATCACGCGGGAGGCGATCGCGGAGTGTATCGGTTTACCGCTTGAGTTCAACGAGACCATCCGCAGGACGATCGAGTCGCGGTTTGAGCGCTTTGGGCGGAAGATGACAGAAAACAACCTCCGTCAATGCTGGGTTTTGAAGGGTGCCGAGATTTTGGAGAACCCGAATGGGACCGCTCCTGGCTTGTTTCTTGAGAAGGATGGCCGATATCTGGTGATGCTTCCGGGGCCGGCGCGGGAGTTGCAGCCTATGGTGGCGGAAGTGCTCCTGCCGATGCTCGTGGCGAAGGGATTGGTGGCGAAGCAGAAGCCCTACATCCAATTGAGGACCTGCGGAATCGGTGAATCGATGCTCGAAACCAAGGTCAAACCCATACTGGATGCGCATCCGTGGGCGGAGGTGGCGTATTGCGCGCATTCCTCCATGATCGTTGACCTGCGCTTGGCGTGTCTGGACCCTGCCCGTGAGTCGGCTCTCAATCAACTCGCCTCGGACGTTGCAAAGCTCTTGGGCGAGGACCTGATCGGCTATGGCGAGTGCACCCTCGCGAAGCGGATTCACCAATACCTGGTGGCCAATGAACAAACCCTGTCGGTTGCGGAATCCTGCACGGGCGGGATGCTGGCTGCTGCGCTTACGGAGCATTCCGGCGCTTCGAAGGCGTTTGTAGGCGGTGTGGTATCCTATACCAATGAGGCAAAGGTTCAGATGCTGGACGTTCCGGAGTGTATGATCCAGCAGCATGGCCCGGTCAGTGCCGAGGTCGCGATCGCGATGGCGACCGGAGCGGCCGAACGGTTGGGGTCAAACTACGCATTGAGCATTACCGGATTCGCAGGGCCCGATGGCGGCACGGAGAAGGATCCAGTGGGTACGGTCTACATTGGCTATCATTCGCCTTCAGGCGCTTGGTCGACCCGGATTGTACTGATGGGCGATCGCGCGACAGTTCGTCAGAGGGCTACCTTTGCGGCGCTTGATTTTATGCGGCGTAAATTGATCGAACACAAAGCGGACGACTTTCTCAAGACATGCTGTTGAGGAGGCTGTCCTTCAATCGCTTGTGGTTCCGGGTTTCAAGCTGTGTCATTGCTGGACGCAGCATTTGAGGAGTCCTGGCCGGTTTCCTGCGAACCCTTCGGTTCATTCAATTGATGGGGTAGGCGAGTTTGTTGAATCCATCGGGAAGGTCTTTTCCAAAAAAGACGGCATCGCAGAAGTCCACCAAGTCGTTGAAGTCGGGAATGTGTCCGGTTGGTCTCACGCGGGTGGCGATACGGTTTTCCGCGCTGAGGATCCGGAAGACGCGGCTTGCCAACACCCAGCACTCCTGCGCTCCCCTTGGATTGGTCCAATGGTCGAGGGTTCCTTCGGTGGTAAGCAGGGCGCGTGGAGCAACCAGCGCGAGCAATTGGTGTTGGTCGATGGGCAGTTCG
>JAQVLM010000190.1 GCA_028704125.1 Opitutales bacterium | reverse complement strand
CGCCTCAACACCCGTTTCCCCGCATCCATGCAACGGGCGATATCCAGCACATCCGGAATAACATCCCGGCTCCTTGCTCTGCTTGGGTTCACGACCGCCACTCTATTGCTCGCAAACGGCAGTCCGGTATCAAAAAGCCAACATGTTCTACCATGGGGAACCTGCAATGTCGAATTGAGCCATGTTGATGCGAACGACGATGGCTATTGGGACGCACTCGGAATCACAATCGAAATGAACACCACAGACTTTGTTTCGATACAAGCCCAGCTCGCCCTATCCAATCAAACCCTACCGGCTGCAATTCGTCACAGCTTCCGGAATGCCCTTCCCAACCTGCTTCCGCTCCCGAATCCGCCGGGAAAACACAAGATCCCGCTCACGATCAGCGGTCCTCAAATCCGCGCAACCGGACACAGCGGATCCTGTTCGGTCGAACTCCTCTTCCACTCGGCAGCAAACCTCGAAGCCTTTGGAGACGGAAAACTATCCATTCCGATTTCAAGTCTTACGAGTCAGCGTTTTGAAGGGCCCTTCATGAAGATCACGGACGCCGATTCATCCATTTCCTACCTTCCGGACGCCAGTACCATCGAAAAACTGACCATCAAGGCCTCTTTGCTCTCCGAACGGAAATCCACATGTGAAGCACGTCTCGAATTGCGATCCGGCGACCGCCTTCTCTTCGATTCTGTACGCGAAATCGGGCTGAAAGAAGGCAAACAGCATTGTATCTTCCCCATTCCCGGCCCGATCCTGTTTGCCCAAAGAACCGATGGACCCTATACCGCATATTTGACAGTTACGGATCCATATGGAAATGCCGCTACCACCACCCACGAAACCCGTCCGATAGCCGCCAGACAGTTCCTCAAACCCTCAGCTCACTTTTCCGGTGGGATCCGCTCCTACGGGCAAGACGCGGATGGGGATCACAAATTCGATCATCTGTTTCTCGAACCCCGGGTGCAAATCACCCGACTGGGAACCTATCGGATTGAGGGACGCGTCCTCGACGCCTCCGGAGCGTTTGTAGACTTTCTGAAACCCATACGATTCATGGGCAAAACCGGCGACATGCAATCACCCCGGTTTTCCGTTAACGGGCTCGCAATCCACCGTAAGAACGCCAACGGACCTTTTTCTGTTCATCTTGAGTTATATGACCGGAACAAACCGATTGACGGGATCGTGCTTCAGTCGAAACCCTTCCTCTATACCGATTTCCAGGCACCCGGCATCCAACTGACCCGCGATTTCAGCTCCGAAGCCATCGACACGAATCAGGATGGCGATCCCGACACCTTGCGCGTATCAGCCGGAGTCAGGGTCAACACACCCGGCTCCTATTCGGTGGAGCTAACGCTCGCGGATCCGGACGATCCATCCAACCACCAGATCAACCGACGACAAGACGTGCGGTTGCCCGAGCGGGGGATTCGATCCATCCACATGGATTTCCCGAGGGCTGAACTTCTTCCGCTCGGAGGAGACGGCCCCTGGGAACTCCTCAGCCTGTCGATCCATCAAGGCGGTGTTGCCATGGACTCAAGCCAAACAGAAAAAGGACTCATCATCCCGTTTTCGATCGCCGACTTCCGACCCGTCAGTCTCGAAATACTGGGAAACATTCACGAACAGGCCAATGACCTCGATGGCGACGGCTACTATGATGAACTCGTCATTGAGATGGACGTTTTCAGCCCCGTGGCTGGTGCCCACGACTGCAACACCATGCTTTATGATTCACACATTCAGGCGGTTGCGCAATATGTAGCGGATCCTCTCCTGATCCTCAAACAAGGATTGAACCGGATTGCCATCGTATTCCCGGGCCACCAAATCCGCAAAAGCCAACAAAATGGTCCCTACTCCCTGCTTTCGCTGAGTTTGTATCCGATCGACAATCCGGATTCCTATCTCGAGTGGAGAACCGAACCCTTCTCCACCCAAAGCTACCGATGGGATGCATTCAGTGAACAGGGTCCCAAATAAGGACCCATTGGAGAGCAACGGCCAGTTGCCTGAAGCATAGGGAGAGCCGTTGTATGCCACGTCCTCAAGAACAGGATTTGCAGTCCCATCATGGGAACAGCGTGCCCTTTGCTGCATCATAATCCAGTGTGGCGTTATCAGGGCACGACACGGTGTCATCCATTCATTTACCCCATTCGTCAGCATGAACTATCCGATCTACCTCCTCCCTGTTTTATTATTGGCCGGACTATCCGCCACTGCATCACCCGCACTCCATAAGAACGGTTCTGCCACTCAGCTTATGGTCGATGAGAAACCATTTCTGGTCAGGGGCGGAGAACTCGGCAATTCCACGGCATCCAACCTTGACTATCTGGGTCAATACTGGAGCCGGTTCAAGGAACTCCATCTGAACACCGTCCTCGCACCTGTGTATTGGGATCGCATGGAACCGGTCGAGGGAACCTATGACTTCTCCCTTGTGGATGGGCTGATTCGGGATGCCAGAAAACACGGTATTAAGCTGGTGTTGCTGTGGTTCGGCACATGGAAAAACAGCATGTCCTGCTACGCTCCGGAGTGGGTCAAAAAAGACACGGATCGATTTCCCAGATGCCGCGATCGCAACGGCAATGCGCTGGAGATTCTCGCCCCGTTCCATGAGGAGGGGGCCAAAGCGGATGCCAAAGCATTTGCGGCCTTGATGCGACACATCCGCGAGATAGACGAAGCGGAGCAAACCGTTATCATGGTCCAGCCCGAAAACGAAATCGGGATGATCCAACATGCCCGATGCTACAGCGATACCGCGAACCAACTCTATTCGAGTGAAGTCCCGCAAATCCTCATGGACTACCTTTTCGCAAACCGGGACAACCTCGAGCCGAAGCTTCTGCGGGATTGGAGTGCCCAAGGATGCCCCGGCAATGGAACCTGGAGAGAAGTATTCGGAGACTCACCGCATGCCGAAGAGGTCTTCATGGCTTTCCACTTTGCCCGATATACGGATAGAGTCGCATCCGCTGGCAAGGCGGAGTATGAGCTTCCGATGTTTGTGAACGCCGCACTTATACGCCCCGGCTACCAACCGGGACAATATGTGGGCGCGGGACCACTGCCCCACCTTATTGACATCTGGAAAGCCGCGGCACCATCGATCGATTTCATTTCCCCGGACATCTACTTCCCCGACTTCGTACGTTGGACCCGGGAGTATGCCCGGAGCGACAACCCGCTGTTCATTCCGGAAGCCCTCCGCAACAACGATGCCTCTGTTAATGCGCTCTACGCCTTCGCGGAGCATGCTGCCATCGGATTCAATCCGTTCGGAATCGAATCGATCACAGGACAGGCGAAAACGCTCCTGTCCCAAAGTTACGGAATCATCGAACAACTCGAACCGCTCATCATTCAGGCACAGGCAAAAGGAACCATCCGGGGGCTCCTTCGCGAGAGTGAACGGCAGCTCCAGCCCCTCCAATTCCGGATGGACGGCATCGAAATCAACGTCGCCTTTGAGTATGCCCTCCCACCATCTCTGGCGGATGGGGTCATCAACGAAGCGGGTGACCGCTCCTCTGCCGAACGGCTTCCAGCCGGCGGGCTCGTTATTCAAACCGGCGACAAGGAGTTCCTGTTCGCCGGTATGGGATTAACAGTCACCTTCCAATCCCTCGAACCTGGCACGAAAATCGGAATTGTCGAAGCAGAGGAAGGCACGTTCACGGATGGACAATGGAAGAACACGCTATGGCTGAATGGAGACCAGACTCACCAAGGCCGCCACATCCGGCTGGTCCCCGGCATGTTTTCCATACAAAGGGTCAAACTCTACTCCTACTGACGGAAAGCCTTTGGCTTGAATAGAAAAACGGGACTGCTGTTTTTCACCGACGCAGCCGTTTTTACTCGAAATCCGGACGTATCGTGTTGTATCCATCCCGTTCTTCCTTAACGATTCTAATATTATGACACCCCTCAAACTCGCGACAGCTTGTTTTGCAACAGCCCTTTCCGCCCTGATCCTCCCCTCAGTGGCAAACGCAGGGGCTCCGTTTTCGATGCGTGACGGATACAGGAGCGCCTTTCACATCGGAGCCGCACTGGACTCCAGGGTCTTTGTCAACGAAGACCCCGTCCTGAGTGACATTGTAACGGGTCAATGCAGCCTCATTGTAGCCGGAAACGAACTCAAATGGGAAAGCCTGCACCCGGCGATCAACCGTTATGACTTCAGCAAAGCGGATTCCTTTGTGAATTGGGGGGAGCGCAATGGCATGCAGGTGCACGGGCACGTGCTCGTTTGGCATTCCCAAACCCCATCATCGGCTTTTAAGGACGCCTCCGGTCGGGATGTTTCCAGGGATGAGATGATTGCCCGCATGCAGGACCACATCCGCACCGTTATGGGACGCTACAAGGGTCGCATTCAGACATGGGACGTCGTGAACGAAGCCTTCAACGATGATGGCACACTGCGGGATTCTCCATGGTCACGAATCATCGGACCCGATTTCATTGAGATCGCATTCCGGACCGCCCGCGAAGTGGACCCGTCCGTTATACTGGTTTACAATGACTACAGTTGGGTAAACCCTGCCAAGCGCGCCGGTATTCTGGCCCATATCCGGCAACTTCTGGCGAAAGGAGTGCCCATCGACGCGCTCGGGATCCAGGGGCATTGGCAGCTCGGCTATCCGTCCCTCGAACAAGTTAACGCCACGCTTTTCGATCTTGCGTCAACCGGACTGAAGATCCTGATCACTGAACTCGACATCGACGTGCTCCCAACCGCATGGGACTACACCGGAGCCGACATCAACGTCCGTTTCGAGCTACAGGACTCTCTTAACCCCTATCGGGAAACCATTCCTCCCGCTGTGCTGCAGCAGCAAGCCGACCGCTACGCGGCCTTGTTCACCAAGTTTCTGGAATACAAGGATTTCATCCACACCGTAACCTTTTGGGGAATCACCGACCAGGACTCATGGCTCAACAATTTCCCAGTGAGGGGCCGGACCAATTATCCGATGGTCTACAACCGGGACAACCAGCCGAAGCCCGCCTATTTCTCGATCATGAATGTGGCGCCCGACCCGCTTGTTCCTCCTGCAACGGCTACTGATCCATATGTTCCGATTCCGCTCTACCGGTTTCACCGCACCACAAACAACAGCCATTTCTTCACTGTGACAAAGGGAGAATTCGACGCCCTCAGCGCGGATACTTCCGGCACATGGATCTACGAGGGACCCTCCCACCACGTCATCGGAAATCACACTCAGAATTCGACACCCGTATACCGGCTCTTCAACCGTGTATCGGGCAGCCATTTCTACACGGCAACCAAGGAAGAAATGGTCAGTGTGCTTGCGGATCCATCCAGTATCTTCAACTATGAAGGAATCGCGTTTTGGGTGCTCGCCGCCCCCATACCCGGAGCTCAGCCGGTATACCGCTTCTTCGCACCTCCTTCCGGATCCCACTTCTTCACCATCAATGAGCAGGAGAAAGACGTGTTGAGGGCAACGGTTCCTTCGACTCAATTGTCCTACGATGGGGTTGCCTGGTTCGCCTTCCCTTAAAACCGGTTGATGAGTTGTATTTCAAAAAGAGTCCCGCATTCAGTCGGGACTCTTTTTTTTGCATCTGAGGATCCAGTCAAAAGCGTATGGTTGGGGAGACGCTGCAGGCTTGCTCTCCAACTGAAAATGCCATATTCGTAGCCCGAATCCCTAACTCAATCATGCTCAACTCAGAAGAAATCCTCTCGTTTATAAATCACAACCCGGTTTGCCACCTCGCCACCTGCGAGGAAGGGCAACCTCATGTCCGGGGATTGCTCATGTACCGGGCCGACAAATCCGGACTGATCTTCCACACCGGTGACTTCAAGTCACTCTTCCGGCAACTCAGGCAAAACCCGAGGGTGGAGGTCTGCTTCAACAGTGGGGAAATCCAAGTCCGGATCAAAGGACATGCGGAGTTCACCGAGAATCAAACGCTCAAGGAGGAAATCGCGGAAGCGCGCCCCTTCATGCAGCCATGGATCGAGCAAAAAGGATGGGACATGTTAAAAGTGTTCAAGGTAACAAACTGCGAATATGCGATTTGGACGATGGACACCAACCACGAGCCAACCCGATTCCGTCCTCTCTGAGCGGACCATAAACTCAAATTCTTTAACGCCAGAAGGGGTGGAATTGGCCTGACCGTGCATTCACGGGTATTTCCAGGGCACTCTCCCCGTTTCCTGATATCTGCAACCCTACTTGTTGGACGGCGCCCAGGACGCCTTTGTCAAATGCACCGCATGCGATCTGATTCCCATTTTGCAAGCGTTACCCGTTACTCCTTCGTAAGATGCCATCGCCAAGGCTTGGCACTCCATTCCGGACCCGCGTAATCGACACCAATCCGGGGGGCAGTTTCCATCCGAATCGCATCTCCCGCTCCTCGCGGTTCGAGCCATATGTAAGCCTCCGGGCTACATACGGTTCCATTGTGTCTCCGGTCAATTCCCAATCCGCGCGTGAGCCGCCCCGGCCCACGGAG
>JAQVLM010000189.1 GCA_028704125.1 Opitutales bacterium | reverse complement strand
GTTTACCGGAGACGAATGACTGTTGGTTACGGTCTGGTTCGGCTGGGTTCATAGTGGGACATTTCCTCGCATCACTGTTTTTGATGACAAGTGTGTTTCGCTGTAGCGTTTCTGGTGGTATCCGGCTTGTCTTTCGATGGCCCCTGCGTATGGTATGGCGTCCGGCGTATAACCCCGGATTTCGGACCCCTATCCCACTATGCAAAAAAGAACATTACCATTGGATGGCGCATGGGAAATGCGCCGCGCTGATTCGGATGATAACTGGATTACCGGGGATGTTCCGGGCTGTGTTCACACGGATTTGTTGGCTCACGGTTTGATTCTGGAACCTTTCGTAGGATCAAACGAGGAGTCGCTTCAGTGGATTGAGCGCTGCAGTTGGGACTACAGGAGGGACTTTGTCGCGGATGAAGCCTTGTTGAGTTCAGAGCATGTCGAACTGGTCTTTGAGGGGGTCGACACCGATTGTGAAATCATGCTAAACGGTGAGGTGATTGGCTCTGGAGCCAACATGTTTGCCTCCTGTTGCTTGGATGTGCGGGATCGGCTCCGGAATGGAGATAACCGGATTGCGGTGCGGTTGAAGAGCCCCATGGCCTATATTGAAGCTCATCGCGATCCATCCTATCCGCGGGAATGGAATGATAAAGTGGGCGGATGCGCCTTCATCCGTAAACAGCAGTGTTCCTTCGGTTGGGACTGGGGGCCGCGCTTCGCAACGAGCGGAATCTGGCGTCCGGTCCGACTGGAGGTCTGGAAGGGCGATCGCATTGAGCGTGTTCACGTTTCACAGACGCACTCGAAGGATGGCGTCGCGTTGCAGGTCCGTGTGGAGACAGCAATGGGCAACGTTTCTCCGGATGTGGAATTGGTTGTGTCGCTTCGAGGATACGAGGTCGCAAGGGTCAGAGGGTCCGAGGTGAGGATTGAAGAACCTGAGTTGTGGTGGCCAAATGGCTTTGGAGAGCCAGTTCTTTATGACCTTGAGGTGCATTTGTTCTGGGAAGGGAAGTTACTGGATGCACGGTCTTTACGCGTTGGACTGCGAACTATTGAACTCGAGCGTAAGCCGGACCAGTGGGGTGAGAGTTTCCGTTTTGTGGTCAACGGGCGTCCGGTGTTTGCAAAAGGCGCGAACTGGATTCCCGCCCACAGTTTTCCACACGTGGTATCGAAGTCGGATTATCGTTCACTGCTGGCATCTTGTGTGGAGTCGCACATGAACATGATCCGGGTCTGGGGTGGCGGGATCTATGAAATGCCGGAGTTTTACGATCTGTGTGATGAGCTCGGGTTGATGGTGTGGCAGGATTTCATGTTTGCCTGTGCGGTCTATCCCGGGACTCCGGAAATGCTGGCCGGGATTGATCGTGAGCTTGAGACTCAGATCCCGCGACTCCAGCATCATGCTTGCCTTGCATTGTGGTGCGGAAACAACGAGATCGAGCTTTACTTGCAGCACAATGGTAACGACCGGCTGCGTGCGGAGTATATGGAGATCTTCGAAGAACGGCTCGCCCGGAGGGTCGATGAACTCGATGGGACTCGTCCGTATTGGCGTTCCTCTCCCACAAAACCGGAGGGTTATCTTAACCTGAATATTTGCCCAAACGGGCCCATGGGCGATATCCCGGATGCGGGCGATACCCATGACTGGACGGTCTGGCATGGACTGGCTGCCCCGGAATACTTCCAGAATACCTATTACCGGTTCATTTCGGAGTTTGGGATGCAAAGCTATCCTTCTTACGAAGTCGCCTGTCAGTTCATCCCGGAAGGCAGGATCAACGTGTTCGGGAAAGATTTTGAGACGCATCAAAAGCACGAAGGGGGCAACTCCAAGATTTTCCATTACCTGTCGCAACGCTATCCGTTCCCCAAGGACTACCGTTCTCTGGCCTATTTATCGCAATTGACTCAAGCCTGGGCGATCCGCACCGGAGTCGAGCATTGGCGGTCCCATATGCCACGGTGCATGGGTGTCATCTACTGGCAGTTGAACGATTGCTGGCCGGTGTCGTCATGGAGCAGCATTGATTTCGGGGGCCAGTGGAAGGCGCTTCAATACCAGATGAAGCGATCATTTTCGCCGGTTTTGGTTACGGCCCGGGCGGAGGGAACGACACGGGTTGGCGTGGGTAACGAGCATATCAACACCATCTCCGGGTATCACTTGCGGGTGATCAATGACAGTTTGGCTGATATCACGGGAGTTTGTGAGTGGCAGGTTTTCGATGTGGATGGAGCGCTTCTGGACAGGGGCGGGCAGGAAATGCTGTTGCCTCAGAATACCGGCGTGGCGGCGGGAATGGTGGATCTGACAAAAGCATTGGAGCTTGCATCGCGTTTTGGAATGGTGGTGCGGGTTGTTTTCCGGTCCGGGGACGAAATTCTCTGTGAGAACGCATTCACTCCTTGTCCTCCGAGGTTGATGACTGCATCCGCCCATCCTTTGCATTGGAGATGGATCAACCGTGATGCTGGAAAATGGGAGATTGAGATTTCGTCCCGCGGGTATCACCATGGGGTGTATCTGTTCGCTGATAACGCGGTCCTTCATCCCAGCGATAACTACTTCGATCTGTTTCCGGGAGTGTCGAAACGGATTGCGATTCGATTGCGTTCAGAGCCTGTTCTGGCGGCGGATGATTTGGAATTGCGGGTGTGGTCAGTGTGGGATGCCGCGATGTAGCTGGCCGCTGGCGGATGAGTGGTTCAGCCGCCGATACAGGCCCCGCCTTCCAGCGGTCCTCCGACCATGAGAAAGCGGATTGCCAGGATCAGCGCTGCGACGGCAGCGAGTCCGCGCTGCACCCAACGCACGTATCGGGAGGCCCATTTCGCCCGGTATTTCAGGAATTGGCTTTGGGCGAGCCACAGCAGCGGGATTGTTCCTAGACTGAATCCGAGCATGATCTGCATCCCGAAGAGCGGAGATCCGGATACCAGTGCGACCCATAGAACCATGTAGAGTGGGGCACATGGCAGGAGCGGCGAAAACAACCCCACTCCGAAAAAGGGAATCCAGGAGGGCAGCTTCCGAAGCAGCTTCATCATTCCCGATAACCGGCGGGAGAAGCCGGGGATTCCTTTGGGCAGCCATCGATCCATTCCAAGCGCGAAAATGAGAAGAAAACCGATCAGGACCCACGGGAAATAAACAGAGAAATCCCACTTGAACCACTCAATCAATCGAAGACTGAGGGTCCCGGCCAGCCAACCGAGGAGACTGTACGAAATGACCCGTCCTGAATGGTAGGCGATCTGGGATCCTTCAATGGACAATCCACTGGATGGGCGGGTTTCATTCCTCAGCGGTATCATCGCGCAGAAGAGCGGACCACACATTCCAACGCAGTGGGGGCTGGTGATGATGCCGGCGAGGAAGGCATGGAGTCCTCCGGCGGTTAGATCGGGAAAAGGCATGGATGGAGCATGATTGTAAGGGCGAACGGTCTTTCTGCAATTTTCTGTTCCGTTTTTACCAGACGTCGGCTGTGATCCGGATGATGCGACGCATCATCCGGATGATTGCCTCTGCACCCTTTTTGCTGGTGCTGACGCAAAGGCTATTCCTTAAGTCCGAATATTGCGTGAGCGTAGTCCTCGCTGTCGAACAAACGGAGATCCTCAGGCTTTTCTCCCAGTCCAACAAAGTAGACCGGGATCCCGAGTTCGCGGTATATCGCAACGATCGCGCCGCCCTTGGAAGTGCCGTCGAGTTTGGTGAGGATCAACCCGGTTAGGCCGAAGCTTTCGTTGAAGGTGCGCGCCTGCAGAATGGAGTTGGTTCCAATGCTTCCGTCTACAACGAGCCAACTGTGTTCGGGGGCTTGCGGGTTGAGCTTCTGGAGGACGCGACGGATCTTGGTGAGCTCATCCATCAGGTGGCTTTTGGTGTGCAGCCGTCCGGCGGTATCGAGGATCAGATAATCCGCCCCTCTGCGGGCGGCCGCCTGATAGGCATCAAAGGCGACGGATGCCGCATCGGCCCCCTGTTGGCTTGCAATGAGCGGCAAGTCGAGCCGCTGGCACCATGTCTTGAGCTGTTCGTTCGCGGCGGCCCGAAAAGTGTCGCATGCTCCGATCAGGACGGTTTTCCCTTGGTCGGTCAGCCATTTTCCCAGCTTGGCGGCAGTTGTGGTTTTTCCCGAACCGTTGACCCCGATCAGGCAGATGACCTGTGGTTTGCTTTCGGCCTCCGGGAGTCTTCCTTCCGCTCCTTGAAGCCGGTTCATTAACACGCTCACTCCGAGCGCGGCGGGATCTTTGTCCCGCATTTCCTTGTCGGACCGATAGCTTTTTTTGATCGCGTCCATCACCTCATCGGTGGTTTCGAGACCGAAATCCGCACCGTAGAGGGTTTCCTCCATGAGGCTGATGGTGTCATCATCCAGTTTTCGCCTGCTGAAGACGGACGCCACTTTTTCGGTGGTTTTGGAGAAACCGGATCTGAAGAAACTGAATAATCTGCTCATGCCGCTATGGTTGTGTTTCTGTGGGGATTCGTGGGAAAAGTAAAGGACGGAGCGCATGGGGCACATTGACAAATGGCAGACTTCGACCTTCATTGCCCCCATGAACAAGACCGAGTTTGTGCTCGAATTTGAAAAACCGATTCAGGTCCTTGAAAAGCAGGTTGCCTCGTTGCGCGATAGCTCGAGGACATCCAAGCTGGATATGGAACGGGAAATTGTGGCTCTCGAGGCCAAGATCGAGCACACAAAGGACGAGATCTACGCATCGTTGACATCATGGCAGCGGGTTCAAATTGCGAGGCATCCGCGCAGGCCGACCACGCTGGATTATGTTCAGCGTGTTTTTACGGATTTTCAGGAGTTGCATGGCGATCGCCTTTTCAAGGACGATGCTGCTATCGTGGCAGGGCCCGCATTTTTTAATGGTGAACCCGTAATGGTGATGGGTCACCAGAAAGGGCGCGATACGAAGGCAAACCTGAAGCGCAACTTTGGATGCCCGCATCCGGAGGGATACCGCAAGGCTCTACGGATGATGCGACAGGCTGAAAAGTTCAGGTTGCCGTTGATCACCTTGGTGGACACTCCGGGGGCCTATCCGGGGATTGGGGCTGAGGAGCGGCATGTGGCCGAGGCAATAGCCGTGAACATCCGTGGGATGAGCCAGTTGACGGTTCCGGTGGTTACGATCATCATCGGAGAGGGCGGATCCGGTGGTGCGCTGGGGATTGCGGTGGCCAACCGTGTTTCGATTTTGGAAAACGCCTATTACTCGGTGATCTCTCCCGAGGGATGCGCGGCAATCCTTTGGAAAGACCGGGCGCATGCTCCGGATGCAGCCGAGGCGCTGCGGCTGGATGCCCATAATCTGGTGAAGCTCGGAGTCGCGGATCGTGTGGTCCCGGAACCAAGGGGCGGTGCACACAACGATCCTGACATGGCCGCAAAGCGGGTCTCGGAGTGTATTTCAGAGGATCTCCGCGATCTTTCGGCGATGACTCCAAGTGCCTTGCGGGAGAGCCGCTACGCAAAGTTCCGCGTGATGGGCCGGTATCAGGAAGGCCCATTACTCGTCGAAGCTTAGAAAAATGGACGGTCGGAATGCGGTTTTGGCTCTAATATGCTATTCGGGATTTGATCATATTATATAAAGCAATGTCCAATTTATTCTCAATCTCTATTGTTTGAATGACATCTGCTGGAATTGTAGACACTGTGGGTTTTCCTTTTGTGGTATTCTCGCGAAAATTGCCAAATTCTTTAGTTAGGTTTGCTTTACGTTTAAGATCTTTGACAAATACATCAATTTTGTCCAAAAACCCAACACAATCATATCGATTTTCAATTTCTTTATATGCGGTTTTAATCGCCTCCTCGGGTTGCTTCTGGATATCAAGGTGTGAAAGCCCTGAAAAATGAATAACATACCAATTTTGAAGTTCCTCGCTTAGTCCGGAGCACGCATATTCTTTAAGGGATATTTTATGTTTATGAATTGTGTCATAAAGATAGTGAAATGTGTTGGATTTAGCGTAATAATAATGTGATATGATTCGTTCTACTGGGTCTCTAAGAACGGTAATCTTGATACATTCGGGACTTGCGCAAGAAATTAGCTCATTAGTCCGGTGCCCGGTAATAAGGGCGAAGCTGTGTCTTTTGGGTTCGGGGTAACTTTTGAAAAGTTCGACTGATTCAGCATTGTGATATCCATCCGTGCAGAAAATGAGTCTATTAGGAAAGTGGGATTTGAGAAAACTATTTAGGGAAGATCCTGCGCATTTGGGTAGATGGTCAAAAAGTATCTTTTTTGGTCGGGATGACTTGCGAAGGTAAAATATGTCTTTACAAAGGCTGGTAGTAAGATCGCGAATGTATCGTTTCCCTAACATATTATTCAATGGATAGATCAATAATTCAGATGCCGGAAAGGATATTTCATTTGAAGTGGCCCCGGAAAACTGGACAGGAGGGCAAGCTATGAACACACTACCAAAAAGGAGAAAAAAGCATGTCCAAGAAACGCCGCTCATTCAGTGCCGAGTTCAAAGCCAAGGTTGCCCTGGAGG